>JAFTXK010000070.1 GCA_017461635.1 Clostridia bacterium
ATGGCGGACTTTACGAAGGGGGATGCCGAGCTTTATATCGTTCCAATTAATTCAGGAGTCGGATGTCTCAGTGAAAACGGTGCGGTGCTTGGCGGAAACAGTCCTTATACGGTTTCTGAGGGCGGGATCTACCGCTGGACATCGGAGGACGATGAGAGAAACGAATGCAATGCGGTCTGCATTTCGGGCGAGATCGGCGACATGCTTGATGAATCGTTTTTTGCCCATGCTTCGGCTTTTTACCTGCGCAGCCGCGGCGAGGTCTGGTTTGCAGATCCCGACAGCGAGGATCAGGAGGTTTTTATCTATTCTATTCCCGGTGGAAAATGGTACCGTTTTGACGGGATTCCCGTTGACATGTTTTTCTCATATGGCGACAGAGTCTGCATGCTTTACGGAAAGTACATTTTCGCTTTTTCCGAGGACGATCTTGAGGATACCTCTGCCGAGGGGGCTGTACACAGCAATATTGAAGCATATTACGAATCGAATCTCACCGATTTCGGCTATCCCGAGAGGACGAAGCATCTTGGCAGAGTTCTGGTGAAGGCAGAATGTGACGGAGATCCTTTTTCCGTGACCGTTACGGGGGATATGGGCGGTTCAAAGACCATTGAGGTCAAGGAAAACGGCAGTGAAAATGGGAAATATCCTACATATTTTGATGCTCATTCGGGGATCGGAAGGTTCAGGGAAATGAATTACATAATTCGTTCGGATTCTCTTGGCAGAACACGCATTATGAGCCTTACGCTTTCGGCTCTGAAATGAGAAATATTTTTTAATCAAGAAAGGAATTCAGATGAACAACAAAACTACAAAGGCTTGGAGGCAGTATGAGGCGGGCTGTGATTACAAGCGAAGGATAGGTCTTTATGAGACCGTCAGAGAAAACGAGCGTTTTCTCCGCGGCGATCAATGGCGCGGCAGCGGCGGCGATCTGCCAAGGCCTGTATTTAACATTCTGCGCCGAATAATCGACTACATGGTTTGCACTGTTTTTTCGAAGAAAGCGGCTATAAGCTTTACCGATGACGATCTGCCTTACACCGATGATGAAGCCACACTTGATGCCATGCGCCGCGGCATTGAGCTTCTCGGCAGGCATGCGTCCTTCCGCTGGGAGAGATGCAAGATGGACAAGATATTGCGCCGTGCTCTTTATGATGCGGCGATATCGGGTGACGGTGCGGTCTACTGCTATTTCGATCCCGATGCTCACAGTATTCAGCCATTTAAGGGGGATATCGTTACCGAGAATGTTGACAATGTCAATCTTTTCGTTGCAGATGTTAACAAGGCCGATATTCAGAGCCAGGAATACATAATCCTTGCGGGCAGGCAGAGTGTTCTTTCGCTAAGGAGAGAGGCTGTTAAATACGGTATGAGCCATGCCGATGCGGACAGGCTGATATGCTCGGATGACGATACCTACAACGGTGCCGGAGACATGGCGGCGATGGAGCTTGGCGGCGATGATGATGAGCGCAAGGCTACCTATCTTATAAAATTTTGGCGCGAGGGGGGCAGGGTCTGCTTTGAAAAGTCACTGAAGAACTGCGTTATAAGGCGTGTTAAGACAGACTGCCGTCTTTATCCTGTGGCTTATATGAACTGGTATTCCACGAAGAACAGCTTTCACGGCACGTCTCCCATTACGGGTTTGATACCCAATCAGAAATTCATCAACCGCGGTTATGCCATGGTGATGAAGCATATGGCTGACACGGCTTTCTCGAAGGTGATATATGATAAAACGCGGATACCCGAATGGACAAATGAGGTCGGCGAGGCTATTGCGGCTGTTGGTGCGACCAATGTTTCGGATGCGGTGAGCGTTATTGAGCCGGGTAAGCTGGAGGAGGGCTACATGGAGCTTCTGAATGATTCCATTGCTATGACAAAGGAGATGATGGGAGCGACCGAGGCCGCTCTCGGCAATCTTAATCCAACGAATACCAGTGCGATCCTTGCCATTCAGGAGGCTTCAAAGGTACCCCTTCTGCAGATCAAGGATAATGTCAGCGGTTTTGCAGAGGATATTGCAAATATTTGGGCTGACATGATGTGTACTTATTATCCACCGGAGAGGCTCGTTCCATTTTTTGAGGGAAGCGAGGTCACTGCCGCGAGTGCTGATTTCTCTCTTCTCAGAGATACGATGGTGCAGGCTCATGTTGAGATATCTGACCCCGAGCGATTCTCGGTGGCTTATAATCAGGCAGTGCTTGACAGGCTTCTTGACGGCGGTCACATCACCTTTACCGAATATCTGGAGCGTTTGCCGAGCGGGATCGTCATTGACCGCGACGCGCTTATTGCAAAGCGCAGACTTATGGAAATTGAAAAGGAGAAAAACTATGGAAGAGAAGAAAATGCCGCCTGAGGCTGAGACCGAGGCGGCGGAAGAGACTGCGGAGATTCAGGAAAATGAGCTACAGGAGCTCCGCAGAAAAAATGATGAGCTGAGAAGGGAGCTTGAAGAAAGAAAGGCTCTCAGCGGCAGGCTTGAAAGCGAAATTTCGGAATTTTCCGAAATGTTTCCCGATGTTGCTCTCACCGATATTCCAGAGAGTATTTGGGCTGAGGTGAAGAGCGGTCTGCCTCTTTCGGCGGCTTATGCGAGACACGAGAGAAAACGTGTTCTCGGCGAAAAAAGAGCCGCAGAGATCAATAATACCGTAAGAGAAAGCTCAAGCGGTTCTGTTTCGGGTACACCCGATTATTATTATACTGCCGAGGAGGTCAGAAAAATGTCTGCCGCCGAGGTCAAGAAAAATTATTCACACATTATTAACTCCATGAAAAGATGGAACTGAAAAGAAAGGAATTAAATTATTATGGCACTAACAAATTTTATACCTACTATTTGGAGCGAGACACTCGCTTCCGAGCTTGACAAAAAGTACATTGCGGTCCGCAACTGCAACAGAGATTATGAAGGCGATATCAAGAGCAAGGGTAACACCGTTAAGATCAGCGGTGTTGGGGATATTTCGGTTTTTGACTACACGAGAAATACAGATATGACTGCGCCTGAGACGCTTTCGGATTCTGCGCGCACTCTTATTATCGATCAGGCGAAGGCGTTCAATTTCCAGATCGATGACGTTGACAGAGCTCAGGCGATCCCCAAGCTTATGCAGGCGGCGATGAAGAAGGCGGCTTCTGCTCTTGCCAACACTGCAGACAACTATGTTTTCGGTCTTGTCGGCGAATGCGATGAGGCGAATATTATTGATCTCGGTGCGGCGAGCGCGGATAATGTTATCGATTCTATTCTCAGCGTCAGGACCAAGCTTTACCGTAGCAATGTTTATGATGCGGAAGATCTTGTTTTTGAGGTTTCGCCCGAGATCGGCGAGCTTATTCTGAAGGCGAAGATCAATATTGCCACAAGCAACCGCGAGGCACTGGAGACCGGCTGTATCGGCAATATTTGCGGTACTAAGATCTATGTTTCAAACAATGTTGTGAGAGACGGTGATGTTCACAAGTGCGTTGCGAGAAGCAAGAGAAGCGTTGCTTTTGCTGAACAGCTCAGCGAGATCGAGGCTTACCGTCCCGAAAAGCGTTTTGCTGACGCGGTGAAGGGTCTGCACCTTTACGGCGCGAAGATCGTTTTCCCTGAGGAATATTTTGTGATGAAATTTACTGTCTGATGAGGTGGTCTCTTGACAAATAATGAGATCTACCGCGCTGTTCTTCATGTTCTTGCGGAGACGGACGAGATGGCGTCAAACAGCGATTATGAGGAGCGTTTTCCTTATATCCTTGCGCTTTTCTGCGGCGAGGCGGAGGATCTTGACGGGAAATACAGGCTTTCAAAGGGGCTGCCGCGCGCGCTTTATCAGATGCGTGTGGCGGCGGATATGGAGGAGGAGTTCCCGCTTTCGGACGTTTTTGCTGGTGCCGCTATCTACTATGCCGCTTCGCTTTTGATCGTGGATGAAAATCCCGAATTTTCGGACAGGCTCTTCGAAAAATACGGCGCGAGAATGACGGCGATCTATGAGGCACTGCCTTGCGAGATGGGGAAGATTAAAAATATCTATTTTTAAAAATACGGGGAGGGGCAACCCTCCCTCAAATTGAAAGGAGTTTTTTATGGACGAGAATGTTGTAAATCTAGGTGAAGCTGAAACCGCAGAAAGCGAGATTATGACACTTTCTGATGTGACTGACAGCGTGTCGCTATATGCGGATAATCAGTCCTTTATGCCGGTTTGCGCCGGGGGAAGGGTGAATCTGAATACGGGTGAGTTTTATTACTTTAATGAAGATATCAATGTCGGCGGAGAGGCTTTTCCTTTCGCGCTGACGCATAGGTTTGTGAGCCACAAAAACAAATATGCGAGTTGGGGAATTTCTACAATGCAAAATTTGTATTATTTGGATATTTCACCTAATACTCCTTATTATTCCGATGGATTAGGGAATAGTCATGTTTTTGGATATGATAGTGAAAATGAAACCGGTGTTACTTCAGATGGCAGTGGACTTAATTTGAAGTTGAAAGGATATCGTGGATATCTTTATGATTTTTGCATTTTTGATCGACACGGAAACAAGATGATATTTGATAATCAAAAATATCGTCTTAATAAAATAATTGATGCAAATGGTAATTATATAAATATTGAAGGCTATCCTACAACAAAATTAACTGATTCATTTGGCAGAGTTACAAATATTGAATATGATGAAAACGGAAATATGAGGAAGATCATAGATTCTTCCAACAGAACTACTGCTTTTGAATATGATGAAAATAACTATCTTATTAAAATTACATATCCAGATAATACTACGGTAGAATTTTCTGATTATTCTACTATTTATTTAGATTATCAAAGAATTGGCCGAATTAAAGAAAGAGATGGTGTTAGCTATGTGTTAACATATTCTGATCGTAAATTAACAAAGGTTGAGAAATATGCATCCGATAGTGATACAACAACGGATGATCCTGTAGAATATATTGAATTTGAATATTCAGATGATAATTATGTGACAATTGTAAAAGATCGTTCGGAAATAAGAAAAATATATATATTTGATGGCTCAGGACGAGTTATTAACACATATGATGACAAGAATCTTGTTATTGAAGGCGTAGAGGTTGAAGACCGCTATCAGATTATAAATGCGGTTGCTTATCAATATAAGGATAAAAAGCGTAATTCTTCAATAATTGTCAATCAAAATGATAATGAAATCAATATGATAAAAAACGGTTCATTTGAGATGGGAGCGGCTTATTGGGAGTATGCTTCGGAGGAAGGTTCGATTAAAAGCAATATAGCAGGTGTAATATCAACGGATTCTATAGATGAAGAAAAATCATATTTTTTTAACTATTTATTATCTGCAAACTATAATACAAGGGAAATACTGTCACAAACTATAGAAACAAAGAATTTAAAATTGGATTGCGGGAGCACTTTTATTCTCTCAGCTTGGCTGAAGAATTTAGCGAGCGGTATATATCAAATGTGTGCTGATGTACAGTATGAGGGTGATTATTCGGAAACATTTAGTGTAGAATTTGGCAGTGTTGAGGAGTTTTGGCATAATGCAGCAGTTCCAATTGTAATTGACAAGGAAAAGGTTATTAAAAGTATAAGGGTATATTTTGTTTGTCCAAATGTTTCTAACGTAAATGAGAAATGTTTGATTGATAATGTACGCCTTGTAAATGCGTCTGCAAATTCAGTGGAATATGCTAAAAAACTTTCTGAAACTGTTACTGTATTTGGAGATGATTTGACGATAAAAGAAAAAGTTACTTCCTTTGATGGAATCTATACCACTACGCAGGAAAAGGATGCGAATTATGATGTTGTGAGGACGATCATTAC
>JAFTXK010000071.1 GCA_017461635.1 Clostridia bacterium
CATCTCTTGTTGTTCAATTTTCAATGACCGATTCGCTTGTCCGCCTTTTTGCGGACAGCTTGAATATTATATCACAAACCTTTCGCCTTGTCAATACCTTTTTCAAATTTTCTTCAAAAAGTTTTTTCGGCTCGGTTTTGTGATCGCCGCCTTTCTTGAGGCGACCCGAATATTATACCATCATTATTGCCTTTTGTCAAGTACTTTTTTCAACTTTTTTAAATATTTTTCAAAAATTTTTTCAGCCGCTTTTTCATCACAAAATGTAGTGAAAAAACGGCTGTTCATTTCAATATTTAGATTCCTTTAACCCAACTCATCGTCTATCTCCAGCAAAAGCTCTGCCATAATCGCTATCCCTTGGATAAGATCCGGAATACAAAGCACCTCGTCCGCCTGATGAGCACCCCCATGACCCTCAGGAAGTTTCAGATCCTTCTCCGAACATTTATGGGCAACTCCAATAGCAAATCCGCCATCCAGATAATTAGCATATGTACCGCCGCCCATAACATATGGCTTAGCATCCGTTTCACCCGTAATAGCACGATAGCCTTTCATAAAGGTTTTTATAGGCATACTGTTCTCGTCTCGCTTCATGCAATGCGAAAGCGAATATTGCTTATATTCAAAGCCGCCTCTGTGAAAATAATCTTGGATCTTTCCAAGCATTTCATCCTCAGGCATCGCATCGGTGAATCTTACATCAAATGTATAATCGAGGCATCCGTCAAACAGCTTCGCGATTCCGTTTGCACAGGTATTGGCGCCAAAAAAATCGTTTTCTGCCGCGATGCCCCAGGAGCTGCCGTTAGTATCTGAAAGGGAATCGGACACGCGGGCGAGTATCTTCTTATCAGAAGTCGACAATGCGTCTATCTTCAGAAGAAAGTTTGCCAGAAGTCCGAGAGCGTTTATCCCCAGCCCGGCGTTTGCCGCATGGGAGGCTTTGCCCACGGCGGTGACCGTGACAAAATTTCCATCATCAATTTTTATCTCGGGCGTTGCCTTTGCCATCATTTCTTCGTAGAGGGCAGTACTTCTGCGTATTTTTGCGGTTACTTTATCAAGAACTATATTATAAGCAGTTCCACCGCTGATATATACGATATCCTCAAAGGGCTTTTTTGAACGGACATTAAAACGAAGTATCCCTTTTTGTCCTATTGCCGCGGGATAGCCCGCGTCCAGAACGAGATTTACATCCGGCAGCTTCTGCTCCTTAACAAACACCTTTACATCGCCCATACCGCTTTCCTCATTTGAGCCGAGGAATATCTGAAGCTTTGCATTGGTTTCGATCCCGAGATCGCGGAAAGCCTTCATTATATATAATGCGGCAATAACGGCGTTTTTATTATCATGGACACCCCTGCCAACGATACAATTTCCGATCACCTTTGGATCAAACGGCTTTGTTACTATCCATTCGCCCTCATTTACGGGAACTACATCGGTATGAGCATACAGACCGATGGTCTTTCCGCTTTTCTTTTCTCCGTTATCCGCCAAAGCATAGCCACTTCTCTGATAAACCGTCGATTCAAAGCCCACCGAGAGAAACATCTCTGCACATTTTTCAAGACAAACCGCGCACTCATGACCGTAAGGCTCCTCATCAATCTTGCTTTCACTTCTGACCGAGGGCATGCGGCATATGTAATTGAGATCACGGACAATGTCTGCCTCGTGAGCCTTCACATAATCAAGAATTTTTTCGTATCTTTCTCTTGAAATCATGAAAGTTTTCTTCTTTTGCCGTAAGAATTTTTAACAACACTGATAAGTCTCATTATAACCGGGCAAAGTACGATATTTATTATAAACTCGGTAACAAAATTGATTCCCGCAAGTCCAAGGAATATGTAAACCGCCGCGCTGACCCCCTCTGTGACCGCCCACGCGCTGATAGCGTCGAAAAAGAAAGCATAGCAACCGAGAATAAACACGCCCGTGTTAACAACAGGGCAAGTTACAGCCGCAAGGAACACTGCAAGATACGGTTTCTTCGGAGCAACAGCCTTATAGACAATAGCCGCCGCAAGACCTGCAAGAAGACCCTTCGCAATAACTGTAACAACCGTTCCCACGGGATTTATGCCAAGGAAAAGAGCTGCATCGCCGGCAATCAGCACTGTAATTCCAAAAACTGTACCCAGCCAAGCTCCGCCGTAAGCTCCCGCAATAACCGCGCCCAGAACTATTGGCACAAGCACAAGCGAGATCGAAAAGGTTCCTAATTTTATGAAGTTACCCAAAAGCTGAAGCACTATTACAAGTGCCGACATTATTCCAAGAAAAGTGATCTTTCTGATTCTATCCGATGTATTTATCTGTGCTGTCATGCGAGCACCTCCTTTAGTTTCTTTTGATTTTTTGCGATACGATATAAGACACAAGGCGCGAGCATATATAGAATGCGAAGCCGAGCGCAACAAAATCGCAAAGCAGATATTCAGTTTTTGTGAGCACTCCCGCAAAAAATGCAATTATTCCGGGAACCGAGCTTACCGAAGTAAAATAAAGCGCCGCAAGGGAGACCGCCGCATAGCTTCTCGGCGCCTCATTGCCAAGTGAAAAACGCAGTTCATAGAGAAAATACAGCATCACCGACATGAGCGTTACCTGAGTAAGAAGCTTATTAGGACTATTCATGGTAGTATAAAAATCGAAATAGGTATTAGCCAATACCATAAGCACAAAAAGTATCACGGCATATCCAAAGAGAACATGTTTATCTCCCTTAGACGTTTTACCCGCAAGTATAAGTGCAAAATAAACGATACCAAGCAAACCAAACAGGAGAGCAAGCAGGCAAACGATCTCTCCCGCTTTGGTGGATTGGATCGAACCGATCACATTTCTGAACTCTCCCGAAAGCGCGATAAGATCATATATTACATAGGAAGCGATTGCCGCAATTCCAAAAACCGCACCGGCCCGGACTGCCGCATATTCGGGCTTCGGATGCTGATAACGCCAAATTATCGGTCTCTCCATAAGGAATAGTAAGGAAAAAGCCAAGATCGGCACCAGTACCGATATCAAATGAAAGATATCGGGCAGTATTGCCTCTGTGCGGTAATATCCTATATCACTGTCATAAAAATTAAAAAGCGAGAGACATCGCAAAACTATGGCGAGCACTGTCAGCACCGCAAAAACTACAGAATAAATTTTTAGTATCTTTATTGATCTTCTCATATTTCAACTCCGAAAACGAATCATTTGAATGTAATAACCACTAGATTATGATAACATATAAATATGAACGCATTGTTAATATTTCACTTCCGTTTTACAGATTTTGCAATTTACAATAAATATATCGGCAAATTCTTATCTCCATATGCATTTATAAATAAAAATGCAAAAAGGACTGCCGAAGCAGTCCTTTTGAAATAATTCAATATTCAGCTTATTATCAGCCGAGCTTACCCTGGTTAACCTTAACGCCGGGGCCCATTGTGGATGCAAGGACGCAGCTCTTGATATACTGACCCTTTGCAGCAGCGGGCTTAGCCTTGATAATAGCACCGAGAAGTGTGTCGAAGTTCTCCTGGATCTTCTCTGCACCGAAGGATGCCTTACCGATGGGGCAGTGGATGATGTTCGTCTTATCAAGACGGTATTCGATCTTACCTGCCTTAGCTTCCTTAACAGCGCGTCCTACATCGGGAGTTACTGTACCTGCCTTGGGGTTAGGCATAAGTCCCTTAGGACCGAGCACCTTACCAAGACGACCTACAAGACCCATCATATCGGGGCTGGCAATAACTACATCGAAATCGAACCAGTTTTCCTTTGTGATCTTCTCAACATATTCTTCTGCGCCAACATAGTCTGCGCCTGCTTCCTTAGCGGCATTAACCTTGTCATCACCCTTGGTGATAACGAGAGTCTTTACTGTCTTACCTGTACCGTTGGGAAGAACGATAGCGCCGCGGACCTGCTGGTCTGCATGACGGGAGTCAACACCGAGACGAACGTGAACTTCGATTGTCTCGTCGAACTTAGCCTTAGAGGTCTGGCATACAAGTGCAACAGCCTCATTCGGGTCATAAAGCTTGGATTTTTCGATGAGCTTAGCGCTCTCTGCATATTTCTTTCCTACTTTTGCCATTTTCACGTACCTCCCTTATTATTCCTCAACAGTGATACCCATGCTGCGGGCTGTACCTGCAACCATGCTCATTGCTGCCTCAAGAGAAGCTGCATTGAGGTCGGGCATCTTTGTTTCAGCGATCTTCTTAACCTGCTCCTTTGTGAGCTGAGCAACCTTTGTCTTATTGGGGGTTGCAGAAGCAGTCTCGATACCGCAAGCCTTCTTGATAAGAACGGGTGCGGGGGGAGTCTTTGTGATGAAGGAGAAAGAACGGTCAGCATAAACTGTGATAACTACAGGGATGATAAGACCGATATCCTTCTTTGTTCTTTCGTTGAACTCCTTGGTGAATACGGGGATTGCAACACCGTACTGACCGAGAGCGGGACCTACCGGAGGCTGAGGAGTAGCCTTACCTGCCGGCAGCTGTAACTTAATATAACCAAGTATCTTCTTTGCCATGATTAATTTACCTCCAAATGTGGTACTCTACGGGAGAATTGAAAAATTTTCTCCCTCCCACTTATTTGAGCCGAAGCTCAGTTGCGATCTTAATAAATCGTCTTGCCCTTATTTTACTGCCTTGACCATATTTGCGTCAAGCTCAACGGGCATATCGCGGCGACCTCTCTTAACGAGAACCGTCACCTTCTTATTGTCCTCGGAAATGGACTGTACAATACCGTTATAGCCTTCAAACAGACCGCTGGCAACGATGACCTCGTCGCCCTCCTTGAAGCTCAGTCTTTCGGTACGCTTTTCTTCAATATTCAGCGCTTCAACTTCAGCCTCTGTAAGAGGAGTGGGTCTCGATCCGGGTCCGACGAAGCCGGTAACACCCGTGATATTACGAACAGCATGCCAGCTCTCCTCGGTCATAGTCATCTTTACCAGAACATAGCTGGGGAAAACCTTGACCTCGGTGATCTTTTCGGTATCGCCGTCCTTTTCAACTATGGTTTCAACGGGAATTCTGATATCATAGATCAGATGTCCCATTCCGCGGTTTTCAATAATTTTTTCAAGGTTAGCCTTAACCTTGTTTTCGTAGCCTGCGTAGGTGTGCGCCACATACCATCTCGGGCCAACGTTCATTTCATTGATATCACTCATTTTTCGCTATCCTCAGATAAGATTTCCGAGCGAAACGATACCCTTAGAGAAGAGCAGGTCAAGCGCGCCAATTACTACCGCGCAGATAACCACGATGATCACAACGACCAAAGTATTCTTTCTGACTGTCTTCCAGGGTGTCCAAACGATCTTCTTGCATTCGCTTCTTACCTCGCGGAAGAATTTAGCTACCTTTTCCTTATTCTTGATGCAGTAAACTGCAGCAGCAATAACGATAACGGCAACGATCACGATACTTACGATTGTTCCTGTGGAAATTCCGCCCTCATCCTCTGTAGCATCGGCGGTTTCGTCGGAAGTCTCGGTTGTATCAGCAGCGCTGTCTTCACCGGCAGCCTCTGTGTCTTCTGCTGTATCTGCGGCTGTATCGGCTGCAGTATCCTCGGCTGTATCGGCAGTTGTGTCTACAGCAGTATCCGCTGTAGATTCCATATCTGTTACAACATCTGTCGTATCAGCAGCCTCGGTAGCAAAAGCCATGGGCACCATACAAATCACAAGGGCGATCGTCAGGAGAGTTACAAGGGCAACTTTGATATAATTCTTTGCAGCCATTTTGTTCTCCTTTCCTCTTACTTGGATTCTTTGTGAAGAGTGTGCTTACGGCAGAAGCGGCAGAACTTGTTCATTTCAAGTCTGTCAGGATCATTCTTCTTGTTTTTCTTTGTGTCGTAATTTCTCTGCTTGCACTCGGAGCAAACGAGAGTAATCTTAACTCTTGCATCATTAGCCATGTTTTCGGCACCTCCCAATTAAATTTTATTTTCGTCTCGTGACGAAGTGTACCTCCCTCCGGCAGAGCGGACAAGCTTCCGTTATCGGATTGGCGCTGCATGTCCATGCTTAAAGCACAACAAAAAAGCCCTCGCACAGAGGTAGAATTATTTTACCACTCTTTTTCTCTCCTGTCAAGGGCTTTTTCAATATTTTTATCAATTTTTTTATCTTTTTTTGAAAAAAAGGTATAGAAAATCATATTCAGGACAAACTTTTAGCGTAAAACCAACAAAAAAAGAGCCGCTTCAGCGGCAGGAGGACAAGGTCTTGAAAAAAACGTATATAAATAAAGGAAGATTTTCGAAAATCTTTGCCGTTGTACTTTGCGCACTTCTTATCAGCGCAACATTCTGCATAACGGCAAGTGCCGCCATGGGGCTTCCGAACGGAATGGGCAGAAGCGGCTCTGCGGGTATGGAAAATAACATCCCCGAAAACGGCAATGCCACTCCCTCGGATACCGCCGAGGGCAATCTCGGAGATACCGACGGTGACGGTGTGGTTGAGGACAAGGGCACCGGCGAGGGCATCATCGGCGATATCGGCGACATGGGCAGTGATATCGTCAGCGATATCGGTGAAGCCGGAAGCGACATTGTCAGCGACATCGGTGAGGGCGTTGGGATCGGAAACGGTGCAGACGGTACAAACGGTAATAATACCGACCGTGCACCTGCAGACTCCGGCACAACCAATGACGCAAACGGAAACGGCGGAAACATTGTTGCCATCGTGATCGCCATTATCGTCGCCATAGCCCTTATCATACTCATCATAGCTCTGATCCCCAAAAACAAAAATAAGCATTGATAAACGACGGTGCGCTTTGTAAGCGCGCCGTTGTTTTTTAATGGCAGTTATTTTGATTTTTCGTAAAATATTCGCTACGAAACCGCATTAACCGAAATCATGTCTGCTTCCACCATCGCTTCCAAGTCTTTCAAAAATCTGCACTATTTCTTCGATTCGGTAAAAGCATTCTGCATCCTCAAAGCTATCATCTTCTATCACCGCTTTAATATCTCTAAGTGCTTTATAACATTCAAGTTCAACGATTTTTGTTGCATCTATTTGGTAGTTTTCATTATCTCCCATTAATTTCAATAAAATCTCTTGATATAATTCCATAATTAACCTCACAAATTTTTCATATGGGGATTATATCCCCTTAATAAATTTAATTATACCCTTCATAATAATAATTGTCAAGACAGGAGGGTAAATTTATATGATAAAATTTGACAAGCTGTGGGTAACTATGGCTGACAAGGGTGTTTCCACCTACTGGCTCAGAGAAAAATGCGGAATTGACAGCAAAACTGTCAGACGTTTACGTGCAAACGATAATATTGAAACAAAAACACTCTCCAAAATCTGTGCCGCTCTCTGTTGTAAGCTCGAGGACATTGCTGAATATGTTGAAGACTAAAAAAGACCGCCGAAGCGGTCTTTTTGTTATGTAATTATCAGATAAACTTCTTAAGATAGTCAGCACTTGCCTGCGCGCTGGCAAAGGGATCGCCGCCGAGCCAGTTTGCATCCTGCTCAACAACATAGTACTTAACTCCGCACTTGCGAGCGGTATCAATAACACCCTCCATCCAGATATTGCCATTGCCGACCTCTGTCATGGTAAGGCCCTGTCTGTCCTCGGGATAAAGCACTCTCATGCAATCCTTAAGGTGAAGGATATCGATTCTGCCCTGAAGCTTCTCGATCCAGTGACGAACATCTCCGCCGCCTGCCTGTACCCAGCAGGTATCAAGAACGAAAGAAACATTTTCGGGATCAAACCCCTCATAGAGATAATCCATAACGGTCTTAGTGCCGTCGACACGATGGAACTCAAATGCATGGTTATGGTATGTAAGCTTGAAGCCCTCGGAGGCATAGATCTTTGCCATCTCATTGTACTTGGCAATGAATTTCTTAAGATTTTCAAGACTCTCATGAGCAAAGCCGGGCATGCCGCCGATACCGATATTGTCGGTCTCCCAAAGGCGGTGAAGCTTGATAGTACCTTCAACGTCCTCAACTATCTTATCATAGTTATAATGAGTACCGCAGATGCTCATGCCGTTTTCCTTGATCATCTCTATGTAGCGCTTCTCATCAATGGCACAGCCTGCTGTGTGAAGATCCTTATAACCCATAGCGGCGATCTTCTTCATAGAAGCTGCAAAATCCTCTTCATTTTTCATGAAGTCGCGGATTGTATAAAGCTGAAGTACGTATTGTTTCATGTTTTTTATCTCCTTTTCCGATATTAAATATCATTAAAGATATTTTAATACACAAAAATCTATTTGTCAATCGTTTTCCGAAAATTTAACAAAAATACCCATAATAAGCTTTTAAATACAATATTGATTTTTTGCTATACAAGATCTTGTATAGCAGCTTTACTCTATTTGATTATTTCAATTATTGCGAAAATGATATATAATTAAGAAAATACATATTTGGAGGTATAAAATGTCAGAAATTCTCGAAATAATCATGATCGTAAGCTTTGGAGCTTCATGGCCTTTCAATGTTATGAAGTCAATAAAAACCAAGTCCACCAAGGGAAAGAGCCTGCTCTTCCTCTGCCTTATCACCTTCGGTTATATGGCAGGCATCGCTTCCAAGTTCATGAATGAAGCTTATATGGCAAGCTTCTCTGAGAAATGGTATGTTCTTTTCTTCTATGTGCTGAATTTCATTATGGTAAGCACCGATCTCGTTCTTTATTTTATCAACAGAAAGCGCGAAAAAAATCAGGCAGATTCCTGATCGGAGGAAAAATTATGAGACTTATCGAAAATATCAAATACGGTAATGACAATCCCGCCCAGCTCATCGACCTCTATCTTCCCGACAATGTGATCGATGGCGAGACACCTGTTTTCGTCTATTTTCACGGCGGCGGAATTGAAAACGGCAGCAGAAAAAACATGGAGGTTCTTTGCGAATATCTGACAGCCCACGGCATTGCAGTGGCAAGTGCAGACTATATAATGTATCCCGAAGCAAAATATCCCGAGTTCATAGAGGACAGCGCTCTGGCTGTTGCCTGGGCAAAGAAAAATCTTTGCGATGGCGGCGAATACGGTAATTTCGGAAAGCTCTATATCGGCGGAAGCTCCGCCGGCGGTTATCTTTCCATGATGCTCTGCTTTGACGGCAAGTATCTCGGCAAATACGGCATAGCCCCCGCATCCGTTGGCGGTTATGTTCACGATGCAGGTCAGCCGACAGCGCATTTTAACGTGCTGAAATACAGAGGCATCGATTCGCGCAGAATAATAGTTGATGAAAGCGCGCCGCTATTCCATTTCGGAACAGCAAAGGAGCTCGCACCAATGATCTTCATCGCTTCCGACGGAGATATGGAGAATAGATATGAGCAGACTATGCTCGTTATGTCAACTCTGAAGCATTTCCGCTATGATGAAAGCAAAATACGCCTAAAGGTCATGCATGGCGGACACTGCCATTATGTCCACCAAAAGGATGAGAACGACGAGAGTGTTTTTGGTAAGATATGCGAGGAATTTTTTAACGAGTTTAAATAATTTCAAATAAAAAGGTGTTGTCTCATTTCGGTGAGGCAACACCTTTTTTATATAAAATGAAGAATAAAGGAAACTTAATTCACGACCTAAGACATTAACTTTTCATTTCAATAGCTTCCATCAAGGTCAAAAAGCTCGGTGATCTCTGAAAGAAGCTCGGGATGGCTTTCAAGGGTTGGATCTGATCCAAGAAGAGAACGCGCATCGGTCATTGCGGCGGTAAACAGCTCCCCATCGGTGCACATATCCGCAAGTCTGAAGCGGAGATCTCCGCTCTGTCTTATACCCGAACTCGAGGCAGAAGCGATAAAGTCGCCGGGACCTCGCATGGCAAGATCCTTTTCTGCAATGGCAAAGCCGTCATACATAGTCTTCATGGTATCAAGCCTTGCTCCTGCCCTCTCACCTTCACTGTCCGAAACAAGAACGCAATAGCTCTTTCGTTTTCCTCTTCCAACTCGCCCTCGGAGCTGATGGAGCTGGGAAAGTCCGAACCTCTCGGCGTTCTCAACTATCATTAGACATGCGTTCGGTACGTTTACGCCAACCTCGATAACGGTTGTGGAAACAAGTATATCTATCTCGCCTGCGCTAAAGGAACGCATAACAGCGTCCTTCTCCGCCGCCTTCATTTTTCCATGAACAAAGGCAACCTTAAGATCGGGAAAGCGCAAGCCGAGCTCTTCAGCATATTTCACCGCGCTTTTAAGGGGCGGTGTGCTTTTTTTCTCATCAAAATAAGGGTCGAAAAGAGTGCCGATCCCGATATCCTCCATGGGGATGCCGACATCTTCGTCTTCCTCCTCTTTTTCTTCAACAGCAGGACAGACAACATATACCTGACCTCCCTCTCCCGTCAGCTTTTCAATAAAGCCGCAGAGACGGTCTCGGTAGCTTTCGTTTACGACGAAGGTGTCGACCCTTTGTCTGCCCGGGGGCATTTCATCGATGACGGAAAGATCAAGATCGCCGTAAAGCGTCATGGCAAGAGAGCGCGGTATCGGGGTCGCGCTCATAACAAGCATATGGACATTTTTACCCTTATCACCGAGTGCGCTTCTCTGCTTAACTCCAAAACGGTGCTGTTCATCGGTCACAACAAGACCAAGCTCGGAAAACACAACGCCTTCACTGATGAGAGCATGGGTTCCGATTACGATATCGATTCTTTTTTCGGGATCGCTTTCCGAAAGTGCGGCATAGATCTTACGCTTTTCAGCGGCAGCGGTCGAGCCTGTAAGAAGCGCAACCTTTATGCCTAACTTCGAAAAGAGAGGTTCAAGATCCCCATAATGCTGATTTGCGAGGATCTCTGTTGGCGCCATAAGAGCAGCCTGCATTCCGCTTTGAACTGCCATAAGCATTGCCGCCGCTGCACAGACCGTCTTTCCGCATCCAACATCGCCAACCAAAAGCCTGCTCATCGGCTCTTCCTTCTCCATATCCCGTCTTATCTCAGCAATTGCACGGGACTGCGCACCCGTTAGCGAATACGGAAGCAGTTCGGTCAAAGGTGAAATATCATTAATCAGACATCTTTTTGCGCCCTTTGCTCGGGAAAGTTTTTTTCCGGAAAAAGATATACCAAGCGAAAAAAGGAAAAACTCCTCAAAAATTAGCCTTTTCTTCGCCGCCGCAAGATCCCTCATGCAAAGAGGGGCATGAATATTTTTCAGAGCGAAATTCCGTGACGGAAGCTCGTTTTTTCGGCGTATCTCCTCCGGGAGAGTATCGCTGTTCGGATCTTTCGGAAGATATAAGAGAGCTTCCGAAACCAGCTTTGTCACCAGGTTCTGCGTAAGACCCGAGGTCAATGGATAAACAGGAACAAGGGGAGGGAGCTCCTCGGGCACGCTTCTCACCCATTCGGCAATGGGGCTCGAAAGAGAAAAAACATCCTTACCCGAAGGCATTCTCTTTCGCTCCACCTTACCGTAAAAGCGGTAAACATCTCCGAGACGAAATTTATCCGCAAGATAATCCTGATTGAAATATGTGATCTCCGCCGTTCCGCTTTCGTCATATGCACGGAATTTAAGCAGAGACATTCCGCGGCGGATAAGTGCTCTTTTCGGCTGAGTTGCAATAACAAGACAAAGAGCCTGTTTTTCTCCGTTCTCAGCCTCGGAAAGTAGCTTTATGTCTCCGCGGTTTTCATATGCACGGGGGTAAAGTCTGATAAGATCGCCTATCTCGGTAACACCCAGCCTGCCGAGTGCTTCGGCACGGGCTTTTCCAACATTTTTCATTTCCGTTACGGGCATTTTCTCCGCGCCTGTTTTCATGACTTCACCTCCCTTAAAATTTTATAAGTTTAAAGCTTAATAATATTTGCCTTTGACATTGCCGATTCACGGGTATGGCAGGAAAAGAGAAGGCTCTGCTTTCCGTTCTCGCAATATTTTCTCAGCATTGAAAGAACATTTTTTGCTCTGCCGTCATCTATCTGAGAGAGAACCTCATCAAGAAGCAGCGGCGGCATTTCATTTTTATAAAGTACATTTATCAGTGCAAGTCTGAGAGAAAGATAAGCCGCATCTCTTGTACCCGCGCTAAGCGCCTCGATAGGTCTTGTAGCTCCATCGGTATTCACCGTTATGCCGAATTCGGGAGTAACGCCGAGCTCAGTATATTTCCCACCGGTCAGATCGCTCATAAGATCTCCGGCATTTGCGCGAAGTCTCGGAGTTACGCTCTTTTTCATAGATTCAGATGCTTCGGAAATACTATCCGCCGCAAGGGTCAGCGCGTCATAAAGGAAGGTCTCCGCTTCAAGCTTTTCCTCCGTCTTCCTCAGCAGAGCTTCGGGACGCAGCGGATTTTCAGCCGACGCCCTCATGCCAACAAGCTCTCTGTCAAGACGGTTTTTCTTATTTTCGGTAGTTTCAAGCTTTGATCTTTCAAATTCAAGATCTCGGCGAAGCAGAGTTATATTAACATGCTTCAGTTTTTCGGTAAGCTCCGGTGTCAGATAAGCTCTGAGTGCCTTTTCATCTATATCAGCAACTTCCTTTGAACGATCCTCGTATAGAACCTTATATTTTTCAAGCTCACGTTCAAGCTCTGCAAGCTTTTCGCAGAGCTTCTCGGAATTTTTCAGTACATATCTAACATTTTCCGAAAGCTCGCCCTCACCGTTCTTTATTCCCGTCTTTTCGAGAAGCTTCCAGACAGCAAGAACCTTTGAACCAAGCTTTTCCTTTGCATTTTTCTCTTCTTTCTCGGCTCTTTCCAGCTCTTGGAGACGGTGAAGGCGGAAGTTTTTCTTTTCAACACAGTCGGCAAGAGTAGAATGGAATTCTTTCTCTCTAATCGAGCTGTCAACACCGTATTCATTGCAGATCTCAGCTGCTTTTTTACCGTTTTTAGAGGAATTTGCAAAGAATACCGCCGTCATGATAAGGAACACTGCGGTAAGTGCCGCAAACAGATATGCAAGAAGGGGATCTTCAAGAAGGTCAAATGTGATCTGGGGAAGAAATGCTATTTTTAGCACCGATCTGCACATAGCAAAAGCGGCTGCCATTCCGAAAACGATAGTCAGTATCAGCGAAAAAATACCCATTGAACGCATTTTTTTCGCCTTTCTCTTCGCCGCCCCGAATCGGGATGCAAGACCTGCCGCTCCGCCGTTTTTTTCGACCTTTTCGGCAAGAGAATCTCTTTCGCTCTTTTGGGGAACTCTTCTCCTTGCCTCAGATGCAGCTTCAAATTTTTCAGCATGCTCCTTCAGAGCGTTTTCATAATCATTATTTGCCAGCGCCAGCTCGCGCTGATATTCACTGCCCGGAACAAAACCATCATGGCATTCCTCAGCCTTAAGTGCCGCGATCTCGCCCTCTATCTTGTCAATGCGGCTCTTTGTACTGCGAACAAAATCCAGCTTGATAAGAGACTGATTCGCTTCGTAAGCACGGTTAAGGACACTGTATTCCTCCACCTTTGTGCGGCTCTCGGCATAATTTTTAGATGCCTTTTCATATGCAGTTTCATATTCCATTATCTGAACAGATCTTTCCTTGGCGGTTTTAAGGCGCGCGCTGAGCTCATCCTTTTTAAGACCGAGATAATAGATAGTTCCGCCCATACCTTTTTTCAGCAGAAGCTTTTTGCGGAGCGCATCGATCCTGCCAAGGGCTCTGGAAGTATCAACATTCTCATCTGCCGCAAGAAGAAGATTTTGTATTGCGCTCCCGATCTCACCGCCGTCAAGATTGGTGCACCCAAGCTGTTTTACACAGGCAGTGCTCTCAAAAAGCGCAAGGGGAACTCCAAGGAAAAGCTCTCCCGGGATCTCACCCTTATATACAGGTGCGCCGTCGGCAAGATTGATAATACTCAGCTTATCTCCCTTAACACCCTCTCTGGCACTGCGCTCAATGCGAAAATCACCCTCGGCAGTACTGACAGTCATGCTTCCTGCCGCAATACCGTTTTCCCATGAATAGCTCTTTTCTCTCTCTTCTGCCGCTCCAATGCTCTTTCCTTTCGGAAAACCGTAAAGCATGAATTTTATAAAGGAAAGAAGCGTGCTCTTTCCAGATTCATTCTCGCCCTCAATTATATTGAGACCGCTTTCAAAATTAAATGATCTGTTTTTTAATGAGGCATATTCGATTATTTTAAGCTCTTTTATCTGCATCAGTTTGCCTCACTTTCAATGTCTGTATTTTCCTCTGCGGGAAGGAAAACAGATAAGTCTCTGTTCTCCAGTGCGGCAAGTCCGATCCTTAGTGCCGTTGCCGCAAGACTGCGCTCTTTTATATCGGCAGAATTTATTTTTTCCTTAAGAGTTCTGTAAAATTCTCCGCGGAGTGTCATGTCTCTCTCAAGCTCGTCCGCATCTGCAAGAGGAAGACTGTTATCCTTTATCTCAAGAAGATCAACAGCACTGTCGCATTTTCTTATAAGCCATGGTATATTAGGTCTGAAGCCCAGCCCCAGAAGACCTTCAAGACTTATTCTAACTGCATTTTTCTCTCCATAGCCCATTGATGAAATTTCAGAAATAATACTCTCGGCAACCTCTTCATCAGAGGTGAGACCGCCGATATTCAAAGGAAGAATCTCAAAGGAATATTCGGAAAAATCCAGCTTTTCTATCTTTATTTCGGCATGCTCTCCCGTTTCAAATACCGAAACCGAAAGTGCGCCGCCCTTGCCGATCTCGTCAAAGGCTCTGCCCTCTGCAAAGCCGCTGTATGCCGCAGTAAGTTCTCTCGAGGAATATACCTCGGGAGCCTTATGTATATGAGCCAATGCCGCATAGTCAAAGCCTGCAGCCTCCATATCCGAATAAGACATAGGCGCATAGGATGAAAGGGGTACATTCACCTCGGTGTGTGCACAGAGAATATTTATTTTCTCACCATCGGTATAGACTCCCTCAAGCGGATTTTCACGGTGATTTATGCCATGAAAGGCATAACCGTAAACGCTGACGCCGAGAGGATCGAAATCAATTTTTTCTGTTCTGTCGCTTTTGAAAATATGCACATTCTCCGGCAGATCCGCACAGGCATAAAAGCTTCCTTTCTCATATGGATCATGATTGCCGGGAGAGATAACAACGGGACAGGAAAGGGACGCAAATTCGCTTTTCAGCATTTCTGCGCTTTCCTCGGTAAGATAACCGTTTTCATAAAGGTCGCCCGGGATCAGCAAAAGATCATAGCCGTTCTCGCGGACATATTTCATCATGCGGCGAAAGACCTCGCGCAATCTTTTTCTGCCCTTTTCACTGCGGACTATATCACCGCCCGAAAATGGACTGTCAAGATGCAGGTCACCCGTCTGGAAAATCTTTATCATATATTCCCCCAAATATAAACTTTTTCTCATTATAATTATACCACCGAAATGCCCCGACTTCAAGGCTTTTTTATCAGTTTTTTCGCATTAAATCATTATTTTGGTACTAAGCGGTACTAAATGTAACACTATGGAATGCTCCGGAATAAAATATTACTGTGTTATATCAAACGGAGGAATTAAGATGTTACTTATCAAGCCTTATGACCGCATGC
>JAFTXK010000072.1 GCA_017461635.1 Clostridia bacterium
CAGAACGTCGTGAGACAGTTCGGTCCCTATCTGTCGTGGGCGTAGGATATTTGAGAGGAGCTGACCTTAGTACGAGAGGACCGGGTCGGACGCACCTCCTGTGCACCAGTTGTTCTGCCAAGGGCATAGCTGGGTAGCGGCGTGCGGATGTGATAAACGCTGAAAGCATCTAAGTGTGAAGCACACCTCAAGATTAGATATCCCTCCTGACTTGATCAGGTAAGGGCACTTGTAGACTACGAGTTTGATAGGTCAAAGGTGTAAGTGCAGTAATGTATTTAGCTGATTGATACTAATAGCCCGAGGGCTTGAACTGCTTTTGTTCAAGTCTCAATAACGCAATTACTTGAGTTTCGTTTAACTCCTTTACTTTATTCGGTTTTCAATGATCATGATTAAATTTTAAAAGAGAAGCAATTGCTTCTCTTTTTTGCATTTTTGGGGGGTAATGGATTTGCCTGTTAGAAAACGATCACGGTTAAATGGTATGATTATAGCCATAAGGGTCTGTATTTTATAACGATTTGTACCTGTCAGCGAAAGTGTATTTTATAGAAAATTGTAGGGGACGGTTACCACGTTGTCCCGAAAATTGAATTGACCGAAAGTGGTAAGATTGTTGAAAAATATATCATTTCGTCCGAGAAGATTGACAATATTTTTATTGATAGATATGTAATTATGCCTAATCATATTCATTTGATTGTTTATGTGGGTGAAAAATCGAACGATGCTGGCGGGACGTCGAGGTCGCCGTCCCCTACAAACGCTGTTATCCCACATTTTGTTTCTACATTTAAACGGTTTTGTAATTCAGAAATTGGTCAAAATATTTTTCAGCGTTCTTATCATGATCACATTATTCGAGATGAGGAAGATTATTATAACATTTCAAAATATATTATCGCAAATCCTGCCCGATGGGAAAAAGATTGTTTTTTCAAAGAATAAATCGTTGAAATGGGCTTTATTTTCAACTTTTGTTGCATATTACTTGTAATTTATAGGATAATATGCTATAATTTATGTAAATAAATATTTTCGAATTTTTCTCATAAACATTGGAGGAAATAATGGCAACAAGAAATCTTGACGAAGCTAAAAGTTCAAAGAATGATGAATTTTACACTCAATATGAAGATATACAAAAGGAAATGAACGCGTATCTTGAATATAATCCCGATATATTCAGAGAAAAGACGGTACTACTTCCCTGCGATGATCCCGAATGGAGTAATTTCACTAAATTCTTTGCACAAAACTTTGAAAACTTCGGTCTTAAAAAACTGATTTCGACAAGCTATGCTTTCGAAAGCAAAAATGTAAAAAAAGAAGATTATCAACTCTACTTTTTTGAAACAAGTTCTCCACAATTTGATATTGACAAAACGCACACACACGGAAAAATATTTACTCTTACAAGAGATAAGAATAATACCGGTGTCATAGATATAGATGATTTAGAATGGAATTATCTCGATGGTGATGGTGATTTTAAGAGTGATGAAGTGAAGGCTTTAAGAGATGAAGCCGATATTATTATCACTAATCCTCCATTTTCATTATTTAGAGAATTTTTAGCTTGGATAATTGAGGCTGATAAAGATTTTATAATTATTGGCAATCAAAATGCAATAACATATAAAGAAGTTTTCCCGCTTATAAAGCAAAACAGAATTTGGTTAGGCTGTTCAATACATAGTGGTGATAGAGAGTTCCAAGTACCGGACTCATACCCATTAAATGCTGCTGGATTCAGAATAGACGAAAATGGAAAAAAATATATCCGAGTGAAAGGTGTTCGGTGGTTTTCAAACATTGAACACGGTCGCAGGCATCAACCTATGAGCCTTATGACAATGGACGACAATATTAAGTTCAGCAAACATAAAGAGATTAGAAACATAGGTTATTCTGCTTATGATAACTATGATGCTATTGAAATTCCTTTTACTGATTCAATACCGAGTGATTGTTCCGGAATTATGGGAGTTCCGATTACCTTTTTAGACAAGTATTGCCCCGAACAATTTGAAATATTGGGGATGTCTGCATCCGCAGGATATAACAAAGATATTGTTGGTTTGGATTTTTTAGGAGAAAAAGATGCAAGGTGCATAGTAAACGGAAAAAATACATATGCGCGAATTTTCATAAAAAAGAGGTAATATTATGATTACAACATTAGTAACCGATATAACTATTGAGGACATATGCAAAGGCTTTGTATATAACGAGTATGAGGGTAAAGGTCTGTTCGGTCTTTCCGGCAAACTGACAATTCAGCCGGAGTATCAGCGTAACTATATCTATGCTGACGGGAAAAAGGATGTTGCGGTCATTGATTCGATTCTGAAAGGTTATCCTTTGGGACTTATATATTTTAACACAACTCCCGATGGAAATTACGAAGTTCTTGACGGTCAGCAGCGTATCACAAGCTTTGGAAGATATGTTACAGGGAAATTCGCAATAACGGATACAAACGGTATTCCACGATATTTCAGCGGTCTTGCCGAGGATCTTCAAAAGAAGATCATGGAGACAAAGCTTACAATTTATATTTGCGATGGCAGTGAAAGTGAAATTAAGGAATGGTTCAAAACCATAAATATCGTTGGTGTTCCTCTCAACGAGCAGGAGCTTTCAAACGCTATTCATTCGGGACCTTTTGTTACCAAAGCAAAAGAGGAGTTCTCAAACAGTCAGAATGCCAATATTCAAAAGTGGAGTGCTTACATATCCGGAAATGTTATCAGACAGGACTATCTGCATACCGCTCTTGATTGGGTGAGCAAAGGCAATATTGACAACTATATGAGCCGTCACAGACATGATGATAATATCACTGAGCTTAAGGCTTATTTCAATAGTGTTATTGATTGGGTTTCAAGTGTTTTCCGTGATGTTGAAAGCGAAATGAAAGGTTTGCCTTGGGGTGAATTTTATGAAACATATCACGCTAAAGCTTATGATCCGCAAACGGTTTCGGATAAACTGAAGGAACTATATTCCGATTTTTATGTTAAGAACAAGAAAGGTGTTTATGAATATATTTTAGGCGGTTGTATTGATACAAAGCTCCTCGATATTCGTATTTTTGATGATCCTACTAAAAAAACCGTTTACACAAGGCAAACAGAGGAAGCCAGAAATAATAATCATTCAAACTGTCCTCTCTGCGCTCTCGGTAATGATAATAACAAAAATCGTATTTGGAAATTGACCGAAATGGATGCCGACCATGTTACCGCTTGGAGCAATGGTGGTGCTACGGACATAACAAACTGCCAAATGCTTTGTAAAACGCACAACAGAGCAAAAGGTAACAAATAGATTATTTTTGCTTCTCTTTTTTGATATTATAAATATAATTTCGGAGGTAAAAATGCTGTCATTTGAAAGCGATTATATAGAGGGCGCGCATGAGAAAATATTGGCGCGGCTTTTTGAGACAAATTTTGAGCGGCTCAGCGGATACGGAAGCGACAAATACTGCGAGAGCGCAAAGGAGAAGATAAGAAGGGCATGCGAGAGTGAGGAAGCGGAAATCTTTTTTCTTGCGGGCGGAACTCAGACAAATCAGATAGTGATCTCGTCTGTATTGCATAGATATGAAGGTGTTATTGCGGCATCTACGGGGCATGTCAGCGTTCATGAAGCAGGTGCGATAGAGGCAACGGGGCATAAGGTTCTTGAACTGCCTCAGAATGACGGAAAGATTGAAGCGGATATTCTCGAAAAATATCTTGCGGCATTTTATGCCGATGCAAACCATGACCATATGGTTTTTCCGGGGATGGTATATATATCACATCCCACCGAATATGGAACTCTTTACAGTGCAGAAGAGCTGAAAGCTCTCTCTCGGATATGCCGTGAATATAAAATTCCTCTTTATATGGATGGCGCAAGACTGGCTTATGCTCTGGAAAGCCCGAAAACAGATCTTACTCTTCCGATGATCGCCGAGCTTTGCGATATCTTCTATATCGGAGGAACAAAGGTTGGTGCGCTCTGCGGAGAAGCTCTGGTTTTCACAAAGAAAAATATGCCAAAGCATTTTCTTACTACTGTTAAACAGCACGGTGCGCTTCTGGCAAAGGGAAGACTTCTCGGAATTCAGTTTGACACGCTGTTTACAGACGGTCTCTATTCTGAGATAGGCAGACATGCTGTCTCTCTTGCGATGAGGATAAAGAAGGCGTTTACAGACAGAGGCTATCCTTTGTTTATTGATTCATATACCAATCAGCAGTTTGTAATTCTTGAAAACAGCGAAATGGAAAGGCTGTCAAGGTCTGTTAAGTTCAGTTTTTGGGAAAATTACGATGAAAACCATACGGTTGTTCGTTTTGCCGCGAGCTTTGCCACAGAGGAGAGCGATGTGGAAAAACTTGAAAGATTACTTGATGAGTGAGCGTAATTTGGAGGATAAATAAAATGGCAAAAATTTTAGCTATAGGAAACAGCTTTTCTCAGAATGCGAATCATTATTTTTATGATATCGCTCATGCAGACGGAGTTTCTCAGAAGAATGTAAATCTCTTTATCGGCGGCTGTCCGCTGAGCCGTCATTTCAGAAATATCATGGCGGATGCGGAGGCTTATGATTTCCAGTTTGACGGAAGAAGTACAGGACTTCAGGTGTCGATAGATAAGGTTTTGCTTTCGGATAACTGGGATTACATAACTCTCCAGCAGGCGAGCCATGAGAGCTTCAGGTGGGAATGCTATGAGCCTTATCTTGAGACGGTTGCAGAGCATGTTCGTGCGCTTTGCCCCGGAGCTAAGCTGGGTATTCACGAGACTTGGGCATACAGCAGTATTGAGAGAATGAACAGATTCGGCCTTGAAAATGCCGAAGAGATGTTTGGTAAGCTTAAGGAATGCTATGAGAAAGCTGCAAAGGTCATAGACGCGGATTTCTTTATTCCCTCAGGTGAGGTTATGATCGAAGGAGTGCGACACGGACTTGATGTTCATGCTGCCGACGGTTTCCATGCGGGAATGCTTGGTGAATATATGTTGGGGCTTGCCTGGAATTCTGTGATAAACGGTAAAAATGCTGAGGGCAATACTTTCCGCATTGAGGGTGATCCCATTGATGAGGATATCGTTCTTCTTGCGCAGGAGATAGTTGATGAGGTTATTGCAAGATAAATAAAAAAGTTGGTTCAAAATGAACCAACTTTTTTATTTATCCTTCATAACGTCTTTTTTGATCCTTCTGAGATCTCCCAGCATTTTAAATGTGTCTCGGAGAACATTAACTTTCGATTCGCGGTGATTCACGATTTTGACAGGCACTTCGATGATTTCAAGTCCTGCTTTTTGTGCTCTCAGTATCGTTTCAAAATCAAAGGCGAAGCCGTCAACCTTGCAGCGTCTGAAAATATCTCTTGCCGCGTCTCCCCTGTATGCCTTACAGCCACACTGAGAGTCGGTGAGCTTGAAGCCTCCCACAAGCCCCAGCACCTTTATATATGCTTTTGAAGCGATCTTTCTGATGGGCGTATAGCCCGAATAACCGTCTCCTGAAAGGTTTCTTGAACCGATGGCGAGAGAAGCAGAGGGATTTTCATCAAGAGCATCAGTCATAATTTTCACGGCCTCTGCGCCGTAAGCGAGATCGGCATCGGTAAACATAACGATATCTCCTTCCGAGGAGAGGACCGCATTTCTGACTGCTGAACCCTTGCCGCGGTTTTCGGCGTATCCAACCGTTCTGACCGAAGGAAGAGACAGCGAGTTTACGATGTCGGCAGAGCCATCATGGCTGCCGTCATCCGAAAAAATGATCTCATAGCCCGCATCGGCGAAGTTTTTTTCCATATATTGCGAAAGCGTTCGTGCCGTATAGGCGATTATGGCGGCTTCATTATACATTGGAATGCAAAGTGAAATTTTCATGCTAATTTAAATCTTTCTGTAAATTGAAAAGTCGATCTCCACCTCGGTTTCAAGACTATCGAGGGATGCGAGCTTTTCCTTATCCCCAAGGGATGTTCTGTAATAATAGGGTGTCATCGAAAAGAGATTTGCTATCTCTTCTCCGGAATTAAGCCTTATCTTATAGGATAGGGTGCTTTTCTCTAAAAGCTCAAAGCCTGCGGAATCGGGCAGATCTGCTCTTTCTTCATTCATATAAACATTTTCGTAAAGAGCCTTTTTCAGCCCAAGCAGATGCTTTTCGCCTGCCGCCGCGATCACCAGAATTCCATTTTTCTTCAGCACACGTCTGAATTCTTCCTCGGGGCAGGGAGCAAATATGCTCGTTATGCAATCAATGCTTTTATCTGCAAAGGGCAGTTCAAAAATGCTTGAAACGGCGTAAAAATTATTTGTCAGAGCTTCGCGCTTAGCTCTTTTTGCGGCATGCTCTACGGCGGGCTTGGAAATATCGATTCCGTAAACAGCCGCGCTCGGCATACTGCGAGCCAGAGCAGAGGTATAATATCCCTCGCCGCATCCTGCATCAAGTAAGACGCATTCTAAGCGGAAAAAGTTGCATGCAATTTCATTAATTTTCTCGGATATAGGAGCATAATATCCCAGATCAAGAAAAGCGGAGCGGCTTTTTACACATTCCTTTGAGTCGCCTCCTCCTGCATGGCTTCGGTCGAGATTGATATAACCTGCAGAGGCAATATCAAAGCAGTGAGGCTTTATTTCTTTAGCGCAGATAAGTGATCTTCCGTTATCCGAAAGTGATAGATTTGCACCGCAAACGGGGCATATAAAATGATTGTTTTTCATATCAGTTGTCAATTCTCGTTAGTTTTGCATGGAGAGCGTATCTTCCGATCTGAGTTGTGTTTGTACAGGTTGAAAGGGTAAGGATAATATCGTCATCGGTAAATTCAATATCCTTTTGATATACCGAATTGTTCTTCATTTCATTTGCAAATGAAATGAAATCTGAATCAGAATCGAAGGCGGTTCTGAAATACTGATAATCCGCCGTAGTCCTATATATCGAGAACACCTCAAAGGTATAAATACCGTCAAAGGCATAGAGGATTATGGGGGTGCTTTCAAAAAGGTCCTCGCTTTTATAGAACTTGGTAACACCGCCGAGCATTGAGCCGTTGGTCATATTATGACCGTAAATAACGATATTTTTGTTTTCTCCGATATCGGTAAGATTTCTGTAATCCATAAAAATGGTACCTGATTTCAGGGTTTTCTTATCGAAGCTGTGATCGAGATAGTATTCATTATCTGTATAGCGTGTTACGGGATAGCTGATCTTGGTTCCCTCGGCATAGATGAAGCCCACGATATCGCTATTTTGCGAACGCAGATCCTCTAGCTTTGATTTCATGCGCTCAAATTCCATATTATAATCCGAAGCTCCTTCGGAATAGAATTTGCTGAGCTCCGAATTATCCAGCTTCATAGCCTCAGCAAATATCGGAATGGCTACGCTTGAGGATGCCGGCTTCATTTTTGTAACGCCATCGTTTATAACTGCATCTTCATTGCGCTCAACATCAAAAAATTCATCCGAGAGAGTGAGATAGATATCGTCTGCCTTTTTATATTCAAGCATATTATAGACAAAAAGATAAGCGCAATATACAAAGACCGAAAGGCAGATAAATATGAGAAGGAGCCTTATAATGCCATAAGCCGTTAGCCTTTTATCTACAGGCTTTGGCGGTGCGATATCATCGGGCGTAAGCTCATTAAGGGAACGGTCGAATACGGAAATATTTTCATCCGAAGCAGATTCGTTTATTTTCCTTTTTCCCGAAAACAGAAATCCCATATTATTAATCTCCTTTCGCATAATATAGTAATATTATATTATAAAAATGTCATAATTACAAGTCTTTTGACGAATTTTTATTCTCAGCATCGCCGCTTTTTGAGATGGGCAATTCAAACCAGAAGGTACTGCCCACGCCAAGCGTGCTTTCAACGCCGTAGGTAGCCTTATGAGATTCGAGAATGCTCTTTACGATGGAGAGACCGAGACCTGTACCCACCATTGCACGGCGGTGGACCTTATCGATCTTATAATATCTATCCCAGATAAGGGGCAGTTCATCGGGATGGATCCCCGCACCGCTGTCCTTTACAGAGAAACGAACCTTTTGATCCTTCTTTTCAAGGCGTACGGATACCTTTTTATCCTCGCCTGTATAATTGATGGCATTATTAATGAGATTATATACGACCTGAAGCATCATTGTGCGGTCGGCATAAATCTCGATATCGCCGTCAGCGAAAAATTCAATGCTGTAACCGTCCTTTTCGGTAAGCTTTTCATAGCGAAGCATGGTTGCTCTTACCGTTTCGGTGAGATTGAAATGCTCTTCATTCATCTTTCTTGTTCCCGCGCGGATCTTGGACAGATCAAGCATGTCGCCCACGAGCTCGGAAAGTCTTGTGGTCTCCTCGATTACTATCTGCGCGTTTTCGGGGGTGTTTTCTCCCGGAATATCCCGCATCATTTCGCTGTAGCCGCGGATCATTGTCAGCGGTGTTCGCAGGTCATGAGAAATATTGGCGATAAGCTCCTTTTGAAGCTTATCGTTTTTTGAAAGCTCCTCGGAGGCATAGTTAAGCGCGTCGGAAAGCTCTCTTATCTCTCTGTAGCCCTTGCCGTCAAAGACCTCATCATAATCGCCCATTGCAAGGCGTTTTACAGATTTATTCAGCTTGATGATCGGAGTGGAGATCACTCTGGACATGAAAAGGGAAAGGGTGAGTGCACCAAGGAGAAGAATGAGGCATATCCATTGGAACTGCACCGAATAGGTTTTTACCGTTGCGCTGACGGGAACGAGCTCGGAATCAAGGAAAAGGGCATAGCTGAGCCCATCTGAGCCCGTAAAGCTTTTAATATAGATCGTGCTGAGTGTTTCTCCTTCGATCTCGCCGCGAGTATGGAAGGCATCGAGAGAATATGTCTCGCTGTATTCTCCGCCCGAGGCCAAGGTCTCATTATAGAAATTGCTGAAGCTGCGCGCGGACATATGATGGATCATACATCCGCTTGAGATATCGCAGCTTACGATCTCCTTGGCATGGCCGCTTGAGATTTCATAAAGAATGATGCATATTGAATAATCACCCGAGAGGGTATATGCCGTTTCGGCGAGATTTTCCTTATCTACATTCGATTCTATGACCGATGCCGTGAGCTTCAGCTCCTTCATCTTGGCATTTTCATAGAAGGTGCCGAGAAGAAGTACCTGGAATACCCAGACCACCAGCAGAATAAACGCTACAAAAAACGCAAGAAAGGCAAACAGGTTCCACCTGATGCCCATTCCCTTGCTTTTATTTTCGCAAAACTGATTTTGCATTTTGTATCCTTTCCTTTTAAGCTTCGAATCGGTAGCCGACGCCGCGGAGAGTTACGATATATTTACTGTACTGACCGAGGCTCTTGCGCAGAAGCTTGATATGCGTATCAAGAGTTCTCGCGTCACCGTAAAAATCATATCCCCATACCTCGCTGAGAAGCTTTTCTCTCGAGAGCGCGATATTTTTATTGCGGAGCATATAGAAGAACAGATCATATTCCTTCGGAGACATTTCAACACGCTCGCCGTCAACAAAGACAAGCCTTGCCGTTATGTCAGCCTTAAGACCTCCGCCGTCAAATTCGATAACTTCATTATTCGGTCTGCCTGTATCTGAGGGACTTGAGCGTACTCTTTTCATAACAGCCTCGATGCGGAGCATAAGCTCCTTTGGCGAAAAGGGCTTGACCACATAGTCATCGATACCAAGCTCAAATCCGTTTATCTTATCATATTCCTCTCCTCTTGCGCTGAGCATGATTATGGGGGTCTGAGAGATCTTGCGTATCTCTCGGCAGGCTGAAAAGCCGTCAAGCTCGGGCATCATGATATCCATGATTATTATATCGAATTGCTGGCGGCGGCAGAGAAGCACTGCTTCCATTCCGTCGGGAGCTTCGGTGACATTATGCCCTTCAAATACCGCATATTTTGTTATAAGCTCTCTTATTCTGGCTTCGTCGTCAACTACGAGTATATTATACATAGTTCCTCCTTGATGAAAAATAGGGGCGACTGCGCGGAAGCAGCCGATCGGGCTGACCGCAAGGGTCGCCCCTACGTTTTATTGCTTTTTATTCAAATGAGACCTCATTGGCATTTTCGGGGACATATTCTCTGAGAGTGAGCTTGACATCGACGAATTTTCCGCCTCTTGCCACAGTAACATCAACGGTATCGCCCACAGCGCATCCGCTCAGGGCTTCCTTGACCTCGGCAGAGGTGGAGACCTCCTTACCGTTGATGGAAGCGATCCTGTCACCGTTCTTTATCTCGTCGGTGTATTTGGATTCATAAACATAAACTCCGAGAGAGCTTACGCGGTAAGAAGCTGCTGTAAAGAAATCGTTGATGTCGATAAGCTCAAGTCCGTGGTCAACTCTTCCCCTTACATATCCATAATCCATAAGCTGAAGAACAATATCATATGCGGTATCGATCGGAATGGCGAAGCCAAGACCCTCAACATCGCTTCCGCTGGATTTTGCATTGACGATTCCCACAAGCTCGCCGTAAAGATTGAACATACCGCCGCCCGAATTGCCGGGGTTTACTGCTGCATTGGTCTGAATAAGGGTCATGTTCTCGCCGTCGATAGTGATCTCGCGGGCAAGGGCGCTGACGATTCCGTTTGTAACAGTTCCTCCAAGCTCGCCGAGAGGATTACCGATAACGATGACTTCCTCAGCGATAGAGAGCTTTGAAGATGAACCGAGTGTCGCAACGGTAAGCTCTTCATCTGGGGTGATTTTAAGCACCGCGATATCAGAACTTGCATCGGTACCGATAAGCTTTGCTTCATATTCATTGCCGTTTGTGAGACGGACAACTATCTTGCTGGCACCGCTGATTACATGATTATTGGTGATAACATATCCCTCGGCGGCAATGATAACTCCGCTTCCCGCGCCGCTCTGGACATACTGATAGAAGCTGTTACCTTTAACTACCTGCTCGGTGGTGATCTCAACCACCGAATCCTTTACGAGAGAAGCCGCCTGATGCTTTGACATAAGCTCACCGACCTTGCCCTCGACTGTGACTACAGTACCGCCGGGTGTCTTTGTAATAGTGGCAATATTTTCCTCTTGCTTTTGACTTTCCGAATCATCGGGCTCACTGCTTTCGGGAGCATTTGTGCCGCTTTCGACATCGGATGCATCGCCTGATTCAGCATCGACATTTATGGGCTCGTCATTATTTCTTATCGCGCTCATGCTCGCAATGCCAAAGCCGATAAGAGAGAAGGCGATAGCAACTACGAGGAATCCGCAAATTGCTATTGCGGCTATGCCTGCCCTTGAGGACTTCTTCCTTATCTGAGGTGCGCTCTGATAGGAACCGTATTCCGGGCGGTAAGAGCCGGAGGGATTATAGGTATAGGGATGAGCGGAATTCTGAGGACCGCTGGTGCTTCTCGTATAGCCGCTGTCACCGGGAGTATAGGTGCTTTGATAGGTTGCATTTGCTCCTTGCTGAGCTGCGGAGGACTGTTCGTCTTTTCCGCTGACATTTATGTCATTCTGAGTGTTTTCCGAATTGTTCATATTGTTCTCAAAATCATTCATCATCAAATCCTCCTTTGATGTTTCTACCTTTGATGACTGTATTATAAGCTTTAATTGTGACAGTTTTTTGATGATGTTTCAAAAAAGCACTGAATTTACTTTATGGCTTGGTGTTTTTTCTCTTTTAAGCCCGAAATAAAGCGCAGAACGGCGAAAGCTATCATGCCGATCACAAAGATCGCGGCTGATATCACCATTATGAATATTCCGAGAAAATAATAATAGATGGATTCAAGCGCAGTTAAGCCGATTGCTGAGATATTTTGCATGCTGGCAAGAGTCATCATTACCGCACCGACAAAAAATCCTATAAGACTGTCGGAATAGATGGTATAAAATACTGCTTTTATGATCCCGAGACGCTTTTTAAGTAAAAGGAAAAGAAAAACGGTGAAGGCGAGAGCGAGGATGATAAGAAAAGCATTGCGGAATACCGAGAGGGTATAGTCAAGAGCCGTTGGCCTATTGGTCATTCCGGGGAATATCTTTCTTGAGATCTCAAAAAGCAATGCTATGATGAGAGCTGAGAGAGAAGCTGCCCCGGCTATCTTTTTTATTTTTTCTTCGCTTATTTTCATTTTTTGCCTCTTTATTTGAGAATGACCGCACTGCGCGCGGGTAACTTTTTATCCTTAGCAAAATATTTACCCGAAATAAGATCATGACCGCAGATGTCACTTGAAACGGCGGTATCGCCTGCGTTTACGGCAATTATCAGCTTGCCTGCCTTCGAGCTTCTTTCATATTCGATATATCCGCATTCACTGCGGGTAATCTTAAAAATACCGTCGGAAAGCACCTTGTTTTCACGGCGGATGCGTCCGAGACGGGTATAGTGCTCAAGCAGTTCTTTATTCTCTCTGCCCCAGGGGAAGGGCATGCGGCAGAAGGGATCTCTGTAGCCCTCGAGACCTGCCTCATCTCCATAGAACACAGATGGAACACCGTAAACGGTATATTGGAGAACACTTCCCAGCTTCAGAAGCTCTACAGCGCGCGCTCGCGCGTCATCATTCATCTTTAATCCTGCCAGCTCGGCATTTGAAAGCTCAGGATTGTCTTCGCCTCCGAGGACCGTCAGTATTCTCTCGGTATCATGAGTGCCGAGAATATTCATCAGCGAATCGCAGACGCATTTAGGATAGGAAGCATAAAGCTCGGTTAGCGCGTTGGCGAGCAGAGAAGAATCTCCCGAGGTCAGATAATCGATGGATGCCGAGCGGAAGGGGTAATTCATAACGCTGTCAAGCTGAGCACCGCGCAGATATCTGCGGCGTTTACCGTAAGCTATTTTGTCAGCGGCATTTTCCCAGACCTCGCCTATAATAACGGCATCCTCCGAGGAAAATTTCTTTGCTGTAACGCGCAGTCTGTCGAGAAAATCATCGCTCAGCTCGTCTGCAACGTCAAGGCGTATTCCTCCGATGCCCATTTTCGTATATTTCCCGACAACCGAGCCTTCTCCGCCTACAAGATAGTCGCGGCAATCCTCGTTTTCGAGATTGAGCTTGGGCAATATGGGAATTCCCCACCAGCATTCATATTCATCGGGATGTTTTTTGAAATGAAACCAGTTATAATATTCGGATTCCTTTGACTGATACGCGCCAAGGGAATCGTATTTTCCGTATTTGTTGAAATACTTGCTGTCATCGCCCGTGTGATTGAAAACGCCGTCAAGAATAATGCGTATGCCTTTCTTCTTTGCGGCGTCTATGAGATCGCGGAGTGCTTCATCACCGCCAAACATCTCGTCCACCTGCATATAATCGCCAGTGTCATATTTGTGGTTGGAATAAGCCTTGAAGATAGGGCTCAGGTAGATCACTGTTACTCCGAGGGATTCGAGATAATCCAGCTTTTCGCGTACTCCGACAAGATTTCCGCCAAAAAACATATTGTTCTTTACAAATGAGCCCGGATATTCGGCATACTGCGGTATACCGTTTTCCCAATCATCATTCATTTCCGCATCAGGCCGGCAGACAGGCTCAAAAGACCCCTTAGAGAAGCGGTCAACAAAGATATGATACATCGTTCCACCCTTAAACCACTTAGGAGTGTCAAAGCCGTCCTCATAGATCAGCAGACGGAATTTCGAGCCTTCGCTTTCGGAGAGCCCGAGGTTCAGATTATCGTAAGTTTCCGAAAAGAGCGCTCTATCTCCCCTCGGAAAGATGAAGTCATAATAAAAAAGCCCCGAATTTTCACCGCCACAGAGCTCTTTGATATCAAGCTCGATCTCGAATAGATCGCTTCCAAGCTCTGTTCGGATATATGTTAGGGGGAATTCTGCGGCACTGAAGCCATCCTTATTTATTCTGAGGATGGGGTATGTTATCCCCAGTGCACGGGGGATGGTCAAACTAAGGCAAAGAGAAGTACCAAGGGAGAACGCCCCGAAAAGCGAAGCGTCCTCACCGTTAGCCTTCTTGCCGAAAATTATCTTTTTATCCGCCGCGGCGGAGTCGGAAAATTTTGCGAGCATATATTATCCTTTTGGAATTATTTATCAAGTCTTCTGAGATTCCAGATCTTTTCAGCATAGTCATTTATCGCGCGGTCTGCGGCAAAATAGCCTGCTGAGGCGATATTCATAAGGGACATTCTGTTCCAAGCTTCCTTATCGCCGTAAATATCGATGGCTCTTTCATGAGTCATGCGATAGGATTCAAAGTCTGCAAAGCACATATAGGGATCTGCAATGCCGTGACCCGACAGCAGATAAGAGCCGATATGAGCAAATGACTGACCTGCAAAGCCGATATTAAGGCGGTCGATGATCCTCTGCAGACGGGGATTATTTGCATAGTATTCTGCTGAACGGTAGCCGCGGAGCCAGAGATCCTCAACCTCATTCTTATTAAGACCGAAGATGAACATATTATCGTCACCTGCCGCTGCGAGCATTTCGACATTTGCGCCGTCAAGAGTACCGATGGTGAGCGCGCCGTTAATCATCAGCTTCATACAGCCCGTACCGCTGGCTTCCTTGCCTGCAAGGGAGATCTGTTCACTGATCTCAGCTGCGGGGATAAGTGCCTCAGCCATGCTGACATTATAATCCTCAAGGAATACCACCTGCAGCTTCTTGCGCAGAATTGGATCGTTTTCGATATCGCGTCCGATGAAGCAGAGAAGCTTGATGATCTCCTTTGCCATTGCATAGCCGGGAGCGGCTTTTGCGCCGAAGATGAAGGTCTGTGGCTTGATATCGAGATTGGGATTTTCCTTAAGATCGCAATAGATGTTAATGATATTCAGTGCATTCAGAAGCTGTCTCTTATATTCATGGAGACGCTTGATCTGAACGTCAAATACAGAATCGGGATCGATGCATTTGCCCGTTTTCTTCATAAGAAGATTGGAGAAATTCACCTTATTCTGATGCTTGATCTCGGAAAGCTCGCTGAGAACGCTCTTGTCATCTGCGAATTTTTTGAGATTTTCAAGCTCTATGGGGTTATGACGGTAGCCATCACCGATGAGGTTTTCGATAAAGGACGCAAGTCCGGGATTGGAATAGCAGAGCCAGCGGCGGTGAGCGATACCGTTTGTTACATTAGTGAAGCGCTCGGGATACATTCTGTGGAAATCCTTGAAAACAGAATCAACAAGGATATCCGAATGGAGCTTTGAAACGCCGTTTATATGATGAGAGCCGATAACGGAAAGATTCGCCATGCGGATCTGTGAATATGCGATGATGGACATACCCGAGATACGGTTCCAGTTTCCGGGGAACTGCTTCCAAGCCTCGGCGCAGAAGCGCTCGTTGATCTCCTTGATTATCATATAGATTCTTGGGAGCTTGAGGCGGAAGAGATCCTCATTCCAGGTCTCGAGAGCCTCGGGCATAACGGTATGGTTAATATAGGAAACGGTTCTCTTAACTATATCCCAAGCCTTATCCCAATCGAAGAAATACTGGTCGATAAGAATTCTCATAAGCTCGGGAATACAGAGCGCGGGATGGGTATCATTGATATGAATTGCAACCTTCTCCGGCAGATTGTCAAGTCTTCCGTAAACCGCCATATGGTCGCGTATTATGCTCTGACAGGAAGCTGAAACAAGGAAATACTGCTGGCTGAGACGCAGAAGCTTACCCTCTGTATGGTTATCGGAGGGGTAGAGCACCTTTGAGATGATCTCCGCATTTGTGCTTTCCTCGAGAGCTTTTGTGTACTGTCCCTGAGTGAAGAGACCCATATTGAAATTATGGATATCTCTTGCCTTCCAGAGCCTGAGCTGGCTGACTGCCTTGGAATCGGCACCCGAAATCATCATATCATAGGGAACAGCCTCGATCTCCTCGCAGTCCTCATAGAGAATTTCGCATCTGCCGTCTGTCCATTGCTCCTTGACATGGCCGCCGAATTTTACATGGAAGGTTCTGTCGGTTCTGGGAACCAGCCATACATCACCGCCGGGGAGCCATACGTCGGGAAGCTCGATCTGCATACCGTCAACGATCATCTGCTTAAAGAGACCGTATTCATAGCAGATAGAGAAGCCTGTTGCGGGATAGTCGAGGGAGGAAAGGGAGTCCATAAAGCATGCGGCAAGTCTGCCGAGACCGCCGTTACCAAGACCTGCATCGGGTTCGCATTCATAGAGATCGTCAAGCTCGAAGCCCATTTCCGAGAGAGCCTTCTTATATTCGTCAGCGAGCCCGAGATTGCAGAGGTTGGTGCGCAGAGATCTGCCAAGCAGGAATTCCATGCACATGTAGTAAATGCGCTTTGCGCCTTTTTCGTTGACCTCATTCTTGAAGTCCTTTCTCTTTTCTGTGAGAATGTCCTTAAGGGTCAGCGCAACAGCCTTATAGACCTGCTCTCTCGTGGCATCTGCGGGAGATGCACCGAAATTACGGGAGAGCTTACTTTCGATATTTTCTTTGATTTCGTTTGCCTTGGGATTGAAGTTCATATTAATAGGTATCCTTTCTGGCAGCCGCAAGTCATTTCCCGATGACTTGCGACTGCGGTGAAATATTTTGAAGCATAAGCTAAGCTTCAAATTTCAAAAAATTATAATGATCTCATATTTTAGCTGAGACTGTTATACATTTCGAGGTATTTTTCGGCTGAGACCTTCCAGGAGAAGTCGGTATTCATGATCTTTTCGATCAGAGCTATGCGCTTATCCTTGTCGGCATAAAGCTCGAGGGCGGCGTTTATTCTGTCGAGAAGCTCATAGCTGTTGTAGCCTGCGAAGGTAAAGCCGTTACCCATAACGGTGTCTCCATCGAGCCAGTAGCCCTTGATGGAGTCATAAAGACCGCCTGTTTCTCTTGTTACGGGGATCGCGCCATAACGGGAAGCGATCATTTGCGAGAGACCGCAGGGCTCACTCTTTGAGGGCATGAGGAAGATATCGCAAGCGGCATAGATGCGCTTGGAAAGATCTCTATCATACATTATCATGGCTCTTACCTTATCGGGGAAGATTTTTTCAAGGTTATAGAAGAAGCCTTCATATTCGGGAGTGCCTTTGCCGAGGATGATCAGCTGAACATTGCCCGAGACCACCTTGCCGATGATCTCTGTGATGATGTCGATACCCTTATGCGCCGCAAGGCGGGATATGATGGCTATCATCGGAATATCCTCGCTTTCGGGAAGGGCAAGGTCACGCTGGAGAGCAAGCTTATTCTTTACCTTGTTTTTGATCGTTTTTACCGAGAAGGTCTTCTCGATGCAGGGATCCTTTTGGGGATCATAGTAAACATAATCGATTCCGTTGAGTATTCCGCGGATCTTGTATGCATTTTCGCGCAGGATCGGGTCAAGTCCGTGGGAATACTGAGGATCTCTGATCTCCTCTGCATATTTGGGGCTGACCGTGGAGACGATATCTGCGCAAACGATCGCGCCCTTCATAAGATTGATGCAATTACCGTATTCAACGATGGAGCGCTCGGTAGCTCCGAGGGCAAAAACATCGCCGAGTATCGAGAAATCATATCTGCCTTGATATTCGATATTGTGAATTGTGAAGACAGCGCGGATAGAAGCATAGCGCGGGTCATGTGAGAAAAGCGTTTTCAGATAGACCACGGAAAGTGCGCTCTGCCAGTCATGCGCGTGAAGAATGTCGGGGAAGAAATCTATGCACTGGAGCATAGAAAGAGATGCCATGCTGAAAAATGCAAATCTTTCGGCGTCATCGAAGGCACCGTAAAGAGAATCGCGCTTGAAATAATATTCGTTATCGATAAAATAATAGATAACTCCGTCGCGGTTCAGGCTCATGACCCGGCAATATTGCTCGCGCCAGGAGAGGCGGACTGTAAAGACATATTCTTCCTTCATAAGACTTCTGAATTCGTCCTTTACCTGCCCGTAAAGAGGCATAACTACTCTGACATCAACGCCCTTGGGATCTGCGCTCTTCAGTGCCGCGGGAAGAGAACCGAGAACATCGCCAAGGCCTCCCGTAGCGGCAAAGGGCATTGCTTCAGCGCCAACAAATAGTATTTTTTTCATATTTATACTCCAAAAATTATATCATTGTTCCCTTGCTGATGAAGAAGGGAAGGGAGCTGTGCCCCGAGAGATTTCTGTCGTCCTTGATGAGTACATTCTTATCCGAAACGACGCATCCGAGAGTAACATTATCGCCCACAACGGTATCCTGCATGAGAATGCAGTTCTTTACAACCGATCCTTTGCCGACCTTAACTCCGCGGAAGATGATGGAATTCTCAACAACACCCTCAATAAGACATCCGTCGGCGATAAGGGAATTCTTTACCTTTGCATCGCCTGTATAGCGAGTGGGAGCGGAATTGCGTACCTTTGTAAGAATAGGTCTGTTGGGTACGCCGAAGAGGGCATTTCCCATGCCCGGCTCAAGCAGCTTCATGCTGCAGGCATAATATCCTGCCAGAGAATTGATCTGGGCATAGAAGCCGTCATAATGATAAACGAAATAATTGGCACGGAGCAGATTTCTGTCGATAACATCGCTGTAAAAGCTGGTATAGCCGTGAGAGATGGCATCAGAAACCGCGCTCTGGAGATATGTTCTTGTTGCAACGATGATATTTGTGCTTATCTCCTTGATTCCGCGAACTCTGCGGCTGTAATGAACAACATCGGAGATCCTGTCGTTTTCATCAGAGGTAATAACGGCACTGCCGCTTGAGATCTCGGCATTATCTGTATCCACCTTGGTCGTTACGATAGTAATATCGGCGTTGTTTTCCTTGTGCTGACGGATAACGTCATTCAGATCGATATTGCTGATGGCATCGCAGTCAGAGAGAACGATATGGTCCTCTGTGCATCTGGAAATGAAATCCATTGCGCCCATCATGGCTTCAAGTCTTGTGGAATAAAGCTTATTTGCCCCCGCGCCTGTATAGCTGGCAATGAAGGGAGGCAGAAGCTTGATGCCGCCGCTTCTGCGGGCAAGATCCCAGTCCTTTCCTGTGCCGATATGGTCGAGAAGAGACTGATAATTATTATGTGTTATAACTCCGACCTTTGTGATGCCGGAATTTACCATATTTGAGAGGGTAAAATCGATAAGTCGGTAACGGCAGCCGAAGGGAACAGAAGCCATTGTACGCTTTCTTGTCAGATCTGGAATATTTTGATCGTGAATGTTGGAAAAAACTAATCCTACTGTACTCATACTGTGCTGCCTCCTTTAATTATCGGATATCATTTCGTTATCGCCTATGATCTTGCCGTTTTCTATAGCAACATCGGCACCGATGACGGTGATACCCTTGGATTTATTCTTTGCTACGCCGACGGATGCGCCGCTTCCGATCCTTACATTCTCATCAAGGATGGAATATTCAACCGTTGCGCCTGCCTCAACCACTGTTCCGCTCATTATGACGCTGTCACGGACGATAGCGCCCTCCATGATCTTTGCGCCTGTGAAGATAACGCTGTTTTCCACAGTGCCGTATATCTCACAGCCCTCTGTGATGATGCTGTTCTTAACCTTTGCGTCCTCGCCGATATACTGAGGAGCAGCCGCAAAGTGACGGGCAAAGATCCTCCAGTCCTCATTATAGAGAGTGAATTCCGGATGCTCGCCGAGAAGATCCATGTTTGCTTCCCAAAGGCTCTGGATAGTTCCGACATCCTTCCAGTAGCCATCAAACTGATATGCGAACATCTTCTCGCCTGCAGCGAGCATTGTGGGGATGATGTTTTTGCCGAAGTCGTTAGAGGAATTGGGATCGGCATTATCCTCGATAAGATATTTTTCAAGCTTATCCTTGCCGAAGATATAGATACCCATGGAAGCGAGAGTGCTGTCGGGATTCTTGGGCTTTTCGGTGAATTTATATATAGAATTATCATCGTTTGCGCTCATGATACCGAAGCGGCTTGCCTCTTCGAGCGGAACGTCAAGAACTGCGATCGTGCAGTCTGCGCCTTTCTCAATGTGGTAATCCAGCATTTTTGAATAGTCCATCTTATATATATGGTCGCCGGAAAGAATAAGTACATATTCTGCGTCATAGCGGTTGATGAACTCGAGATTCTGATAGATGGCGTTTGCCGTTCCTTTATACCAGTCGGCTGTCTTATTGCCTTGATACGGGGGCAGGATCTTAACGCCGCCGAAGGCGCGGTCCAGATCCCAGGGCAGACCGTTTCCGATATATTCATTAAGCACCAGGGGCTGATACTGTGTCAGAACGCCTACGGTATCAATGCCCGAGTTGATACAGTTGGAAAGGGGAAAATCAATGATGCGGTATTTACCGCCAAAGGGAACTGCGGGTTTCGCGGTCTTCTGGGTAAGTGCATAGAGTCTGCTGCCCTGTCCTCCGGCGAGGAGCATGGCGATGCATTCTTTTTTCTTGAACATGAGCTTTCCTCCCGATGATATATATTTAAATTTTTAGCGAACGATTTTTGGTTCCCTTAGAAGAGAGCTACTTGCTCTACTCCAAGGGAAAAGGATCATTTTTCGGTGACGGATCTTTTCTTTAATTTCAGCACCGATGCGCTCATTGGCGCAAGGGGATATATTATTGCCTGATCGAAGCCGTTTGCTTTGTAAGTTACAGTTTCG
>JAFTXK010000073.1 GCA_017461635.1 Clostridia bacterium
TCATCTATTCCGATCTGTGCAATGCCTTCGGGCTTCTCGATCTTCTTTTCAGCCGACTGTGCCGCCTTCATCTGTGCCTCAAGCTCAGCCTGAAGCTCTTCAAGCATAGCCTTCTCATCAATTCTCGCAAAGAGAACCTTGCTCTCGCCTGTCTTTGTTCCCGCAGTCATACCGCAGAACTTATCGGCAGAACCGATTGTATCAAAGGAACGCGCATCCGTTCCGAGTCTTTCAAGAATATCCTCTGCACTTTCGGGAATGAAGGGCAGAAGCATTACAGCTCCCCAGCGAATAGTCTCAAGCAGGTTATAAAGAACAGTATCAAGACGTTCCTTTGCCTCGGGATCTTTAGCGAGAACCCAAGGAGTGGTCTCATCAATATACTTATTCGCGCGGCGGAGCATACCGAAGATATATTCCAGCGCGTCGGCGATTTTATATTCATCCATATTCGCCGTGAACTTCTCAAAAGCCTGTACAGAGGCCGCCTTCAGCTCATCATCAAGAGCCTCCGGCTTTGCGGGAGCAGGGATAACAGAATCATTATACTTCTTCAGCATGTCAAGAGTACGCTTAAAGAGGTTGCCGAGATTGTTTACAAGATCGGCATTATAACGGGTAATAACGCTCTCATAGGTGATAGAACCGTCAGAGGCAAAGGGCATTTCGGAAAGTGCGTAATAGCGCACTCCGTCAACGCCGAAGCGCTTTGCAAGATCGTCCGCATAAATAACGTTGCCCTTGGATTTGGACATCTTGTCCTCGCCGAAGTTGAACCAAGGATGTCCGAAGACCTTTTTGGGAAGCTCGACGTCAAGCGCCATCAGCATAATGGGCCAATAGATAGTATGGAAGCGAAGAATATCCTTACCGATCATGTGAACATCCGCAGGCCAATACTTCTTAAAGAGCTCGGGCTGTTCACTGAGCTCGGGATCATAACCGAGAGCTGTGATATAGTTGGAAAGCGCGTCGATCCAAACATAGATAACATGCTTTGGATCAAAATCAACAGGAACGCCCCATTTGAACGCTGTTCTGGAAACACAGAGATCCTGCAGACCGCCCTCGACCTTAAGGAAGTTGTTGATCATTTCCTTCTTGCGGGATTCGGGCTGAATGAAATCGGGATTTTCTTCAATATATTTAATAAGTCTGTCAGCATACTTGCTCATCTTGAAGAAATAGGATTCTTCTCTTGTTTTCTGAACAGGTCTGCCGCAGTCGGGGCATTTGCCGTCAGTGATCTGTGTATCTGTGAAGAAGGACTCGCAGGGAGTACAGTACCAACCCTCGTAATATCCCTTATAGATATCGCCCTTGTCATAAAGCTTTTTGAATATCTTCTCAACGCTCTTCTCGTGATAATCATCGGTAGTGCGGATGAACTTATCATAGCTTGTATTCATCAGATCCCATATGCCTTTGATCTCTCCGGCAACGCCGTCAACATAAGCCTTGGGGGTAATACCTGCTTCAGACGCAAGATTTTCGATCTTCTGACCGTGCTCATCGGTACCTGTGAGGAAGAACACGTCATAACCGCGCTGTCTCTTATAGCGAGCCACAGCATCGGTCATGATCACCTCGTATGTATTGCCGAAGTGAGGCTTTCTCGAAGCATAAGCAATGGCGGTCGTGATATAAAACTTTTCCTTTTCCATGATGTATATACCTTACTTTCTATAATTTTCAGAAATATTGCAGCCCACAAAATATGACGCCATAAGCTGAGAAGCGATCATATAGAGAGGCAGAACATAAACGAAGAACAGAATTCCCAGCGTCAGAACAGACATGAGCACAAGAGGCAGAAATGACACATTGAAAAGCGAAATTTCTCTCGGCTGTCCTTTTGCCGATGTTTTCGATACGGCAAAGGCTTCATTCAGATCTTCTTTTTCAAAATAAGCGGCAGGCAATATAAACGCCCGTGTAAAAACGCCTGAAACAAAGGGCATGACAATAACGGCAAGTATAAGCGAAAGCGGCGAAAAGAACCGGGCGTATATCCCCTCAAAAGCATAGGCAATGCATCTGCCCACGGTAAAAGCCAGCGCAAACTGCACAAGCCATTCGCCAAAAACGCAAACCGCAATAATATATGCACCTCGCAAGCGTTCTCTGTTAAAATAATAAAATATATCGTATATTTCGGTCTTATCGCCCAGCGACATTCGGTAAGCCATTCTCGCAAGAGCCAGGAGAAGGGGCGAAACTATTACAAAGAGCAGAAACAGCTCAGACACGAGAAGTGCATGCGTCACTTTCTCTGCTATAAAATAACAAACTGTTTCAAAGAGGCAGATGAAGGCTTCGGCGACAGCCAGCATTATGAAGGTCGCTCCGATAAAGCGGAGAAGATTCCCTCTCTGCCCCATGGCGCGCTTAGCCTGCCATTTGAAATATACGCGTCTTTCAAGAACATCGTCTTTTTTTGCCAAGACCGCACCTCCAATCCTCATTATTTTATTATTATAACAGAAAATTCCGTTTAATACAATAGTTTCCGCAATTTTTTCTCCGAAAGACCGTTTAGAAGACTGAAAAAATGACAAAAGATAAGTCTGAGGTGAAAATTTCTATGAATAAATTAAGATATATCGAAAGCACTTTGGAGATCGGGCTTATCTTTTTAACCGGAGCAGTGCTCTATTATTCCATCGAGGTCCTATGGCGCGGATATTCCCATGCCGCAATGGCGGTTCTCGGGGGATTATGCTTTCTCGGGCTCTATCTTATGGGGAGATTTTTCCCAAGCATGCCCTTGCTTATTTACTGCATCCTCGGCGGACTGATAATCAGCACACTTGAGCTCGGCACAGGCGAACTGCTCAATAACCTGCTCGGTCTTGATATTTGGGATTATTCTGACATGCCTCTTAATTTCAGAGGTCAGATATGCCTGCTCTTCAGCTTCTTCTGGTGTCTTATTTCCCTGCCCGCCAATTTTCTTTCAAAAATAATGAGAACAAAAATATTCGGCTATGAAGAATAACCAATAATATTCTGAAAAGCAAAATAATAAAGATGCGGTTTTCTATCCGCATCTTTATTATTTCAAGCCGAAACATTATCGGTTATATATCTTTCAACATCCTCGGTGGGAATTCCGAGCACTGTTGATATCTCCTTATATAAATACTTCTTTGCATTATCGGCATAAGCCCTCTCGGCATCCGAAACCTTCTTGCCGCCGTCTCTGCCGTTGAGAGTTCTGTCATAGACGGTTTTGATTATTCGAACCCATTCGGAAGGATCGCCGGAGCGAATGGCAATGCTGTATTTTTCCTTTAACTGCTTGAGATTGCATTCCTCAAAAAGAGGCAGTTCATTCATCTTTGAAATCAATGCGGCAATATCCCCCTTCGACATAACCGGACGAATAAGAGCAGACGCGCCGTCAACGGGAACGTAAGCCGTACTGTTTCCGCCATGCGCCGAATGGAGAACATAGTATTTAACATCGATCTTAACATCCGAAAAAGGAGACGACACAATATCATCTATCCTGCAGATCCCCTCCGAACCGTAAAACACATATTCATTTACTTCAAACATTCCCTTGCCTCCTAACCTTAAAAGTCATCAAAAATTTCTAAATATATTATACCATTTTTTTACGAAAAAAGACATAGGCAAATTTCACAAATTTTTTCAGAAAAAAGATTTTATATCAGAATCGGATTTCCTCTTGAATTCTCATCAAAAATATGCTATCATAATGACAATAATGAAAAAGGATAAGGCATATGAATAAAAAGATACTTATAACAGGCGGTTCGCGCGGTATCGGCGCGGCACTTGTAAGAAAATTTATCTCCGAGGGTGACAGAGTTGCCTTTATTTACAGAAACCGTCATGAGGATGCCGAAAAGCTTTCAAAGGATACGGGCGCGCTCGCATTCTGCGCCGATCTTTCCGCGGCATCCGAGTGCATAAAAGCTGTAAATACTGTCTCCGAGCACCTTGGCGGCATAGACGTGCTTATAAATAACGCAGGAATTGCGCAGTTCAGCCTTTTCACCGATATTTCCGATGAGGATTGGAACAGCATGATCGCGATAAATCTCAGCGCGGCATTCTTCTGCTCCCGCGAATGTGCAAAGCAGATGATCAGCAAAAAGCAAGGCAGGATCATCAATATCAGCTCCATGTGGGGCATAACGGGCGCCTCCTGCGAGGTGCATTATTCGGCATCGAAGGCAGGGCTTATCGGCATGACAAAGGCTCTTGCAAAGGAGCTCGGCCCTTCGAATATAACCGTCAACTGCATCTGCCCCGGCGTTATCGAAACCGAAATGAATGCTCACCTTAGTGCAAATGATCTTTCCGCTCTCGCAGAAGAAACACCTCTCTGCCGTCTCGGAAAGCCCGAAGAAGTAGCTGACCTCGCCTTCTATCTCGCCTCAGATTCCGCTTCCTTCATAACAGGACAAATAATCTCCGCCGACGGCGGCTTTGCAGTCTAAAAAACAGTTCATAAATAAGATTTAACAAATTATGCTTGAATATTGACAGGCAAAGGTGTATAATGTAAATATAATGATGTAAAAACCGAAAGGATGATATTAAAATGGGATGTACTCATGATTGTTCAAGCTGTTCCAGCGGTTGCTCCGCAAACCAGCCCGAAAGCTTGATCGAGGCTCTGAATGAGCTCAGCAATGTTAAACACGTTATAGGCGTTGTCAGCGGTAAGGGCGGCGTCGGCAAATCACTCGTAACCTCCATGATGGCGGTAAATATGCAGAGAAAGGGATATAAATGCGCCATTCTCGATGCGGATATCACAGGCCCTTCTATTCCCAAAGCCTTTGGAGTTAAGGGATCGGTAGAGGGAGATGAACACGGTCTTATTCCCCCTCATTCCACAACAGGCATCGACGTAATGTCGGTCAATCTGCTTATGGACGAAGAAACAAAGCCCGTTGTCTGGCGCGGCCCCGTTATCGCAGGCATGGTCAAGCAGTTCTGGACAGACGTTATCTGGAATGATATCGACTATATGTTCGTTGACTGCCCTCCCGGAACAGGCGATGTTCCGCTGACGGTATTCCAGTCCATTCCGCTTGACGGTATCATTATCGTAAGCAGTCCTCAGGAGCTGGTTTCGATGATCGTTGAGAAGGCAGCGAACATGGCATCTATGATGAATATCCCCGTTCTCGGTCTGGTTGAAAATATGAGCTATGTAAAATGCCCCGACTGCGGCAAGGAGATCAAGGTGTTCGGCGACAGCCATATCGAAAAAGTCGCTGAAAAATTCGGCTACGATCTGCTTGGCAAGCTTCCCATGGATCCTAAGCTCGCGGCGCTGGTTGACAGAGGCATGATAGAGCTTATGGAAAATGATTATCTCGATAAAGCCGCCGATATCGTTGAAGAAAAGCTGGGCAAATAACCCCAAACAGGGCTTCCCGGTATATTATAAATAATCAGAAAAATCCGCCCGGATTGATCGGGCGGATTTTTATATAACATTATATCGAGATGCTTGACAAAAAGTAAACTCAATATTTACAGCAAAAGCAGAGGTCGATCCTCTGCTTTTTATTTGGTCATTTTTCACAAAATTTCTCAAAAAATTGCTATTTGAGAAAAAAGCAGCGATAAGCCTTATGGAGGACTTTTGAAAAAATTTCTGATCCGTACCGCAGTCGGTTGTCGAATTTTGTAAAAA
>JAFTXK010000074.1 GCA_017461635.1 Clostridia bacterium
ATTTGCCGGGCTGTTAAAGCCACAGAATAAAGCTGCTTCGGTAACGTTCTTTCCTTCTTTGTTAAGCATATACTTTGCATGCCTTAATCTTACGCTGATGAGATATTCCTGAATCGTCTTTCCCATCTTTTGCTTAAATACCCGCGAAAGATAAGATGGATTCAAATTGACATGCTTTGCAATGTCTGCCACGGATATCTGAAGAAAATAGTTTGCGTCTATATATTCCTTTACGACCGTGATATAATCATGCGTTTCTATTGGCTGAGGCGGTATCAGCTCGGAATAAAGCTTATGAAGCCAAGAGGAGACTCTTGCATCCTTTCGCCCCTCAAAATCCTTTATCTCATAAAGCTCGTCAAATATTTCGGGTGTGCCGGCTGAAATCGGCGGCAGAGATGCAAAGTCGCGGCTTCGCTCACCGTCAAATCCGATGTATATTGAGTTCCAAATCTTACCGCCATGTACATTCAAATTGGTTTTTACACCCTCGGGAGTAATTAACATATCTCCTTGTTTAACCTCATACTGCACACCTTCTCTTATCAAGACAGCAGAGCCTTCTACCATATAAGATATAGTTGTGAAATTTTTGATACGTTGACCGTTGGTAAAACCGTTTTTGGTAAATGAACAGCCGAAATAGATCGGGTTCAGATCCTTAAAATTTGCATTCAGTACGATCTCAAATCTTTCTTTCAATTATTTGCCCCTCCTAAAAATATTTACCAAGTAGAATTATAACATGTTTAAGTAAAATTTGTCAATGCATTTTTTAGTAAAATATGCTATTATATTTCATAAAGGCAGTAAAATAATGACATGTAATATTACTGCTTAAAAATATACATGAACGAAAGGGAAGTATTATGATTAAAAAAACAAAGCTTATGCTTGCTTTGGCATTTATCCTCGTAATGAGTTCAGTGCTTTTGATAACTGCAAGTGCTGAAAGTCTTTGGGATGCTAAGCCCACAACAGCCCCTGTAGATTACGGATATTGTCTGGATTGGGATGGTTCTAAGGCGGTCGATACTAATATCAAGTGGGAGATCCACAATCTCGGAGCAGCGGATGCGCCAAGCTATGCCATCTATTATTATATAGATGATACCGTTGATTCGGATAATAAGCTTCTCTCATCCCAGATGAATAAGGAGGCTTCGGTTACAGCAGACAATAATTCTTACGGCTATAATTCAACAGCGCAGGAAATATATAGTAAGCATCCATGGTATAATGCGGAAAACCCCGATATCTTCAAGAATATAAAGACTATCGTTATCGGTGATAACATTGAAGGCTTCAAGAACGGAGCCTTTGCTGCAATGTATACGGTTACTACTATTGAAATGCCTGCATCTCTCGTTTCCATGGACGGCGCGGCATTCAAGAATATGACTGCACTCAGCTCTGTTTATACAAGAGGCGTAAATGAAGCAGAAACAGGTTTTATCAACCTCAGAAATCTGACTTCTATCAATATGAATATCAACTATATATTCTGCGGTCTCAAGCAAGCCACAAAATATGTTTGGAATGAAAATCTTACGCTTACATCAACAGCTACAAAGAATTCGATCGGTTGGCAAGGCTTTTGCAATAACACAAAGCTGACTTCTATCGATTTACCTGACGTGGAATCTCTTACAAGCTTAGGTTCATATACCTTCCAGGGCTGCAGTATTCTGAAGGAAATTACTATCCCCGGCAGTTATACAACAATCAATGCAAATGTTTTCTCAAATTGCACAGTTCTTGAAAAGATAAACTGCGAGATAGGAACCGCTGCCTTTAACTTTGCAGAGCAATATGGATATCTGCCCCATCTTATCGAGCTTATCCCCGAGGCAACAGAAGCTACACCCACAGGCTATTGTTTGGATTGGGTAAGCTCTGCGGCAACTTCGACAAATGTGAAATGGGAGCTTCACAACCTTGGAACAGCCGATGCACCGAATTACACTCTTTATTTCTACATAGATAAAAGTGTAGACTCAACAAATACGCTTCTTTCTTCTCAAATGAATAAAGATTTGAATGCAACAAATAACGTAAACGGTTATGGCTATGGAAATGAAGGCGTAAGTGTTTATTCAAAACACCCTTGGTATGATGAAAATACCATTAGTCTTATAAAAAATATCGTAATAGCTGACGGGATTACAGGACTTAAGAACGGTGCTTTTGCGGGAATGACATCGGTAGAAAAGGTCGAGATGCCCAAAACCCTCACAACGATAAACGGTGCCGTCTTTAAGGGAATGACAAATCTTAGCTCTGTTTACACAAGAGGCGTGAATGAAGCAGAGGAAGGTATTATCAATCTTGAAAATATCACTGAAATCAACTTCGGCGGTATAAACTATGGCTTCAGAGGTCTTGCAAAGGTTAAACAGTATATTTTTAATGAAAATGTTAAAGATGAAGGATATGCTTATAAGAGAATATCGCAAGCTTTCTTTGCTGGTAATACTTCGCTTACTTCGATTGACCTTTCCGGCGTTACAAATCTGGAAACTATCAGAACGCAGGCTTTTCTTAATTGCAGTAGTCTTACTGAAATCAGGGTTTCTTCAACCATAACAAGCATTCAAAAGGACGATGCATTTTCAGGCTGTACATCTCTTAAAGCAATCTATGCTCCCGTTGGTTCGGTGGTACACTCTTACGCGATGTCAAAGGGATATGAAACTACACATACCATTGATGTTTACGGCACTGTTGACAGTGTGGAAAATGTCCACTGCGCAACTCTCACCTTCGATCCCGAAGAAAAGCACGCAACAGCCGTAAAGGTTCTGGAAAGCGGCTGGTGGGAATTTGATCCCTATGAAAACGCTGACATCAGATCCTTTATGACCGCTTATAAGGATTATGCGGTTTCCTTTACATTCGAAGACAATTTCAGCAAAATACGCTCCTATCATGGTATTTTTAATGGCTTTACCAAGCTCGAAAGCGTTTGCTTTGCCGCAGGACAGAGACTTGTTGACTGGTGGGGAAATGGCGGTATCTTCAGCGGCTGCACAGCCCTTACAACCGTTTATTTCGGTGACGAAACGGAAATAAAGGCAGGCGTTGCCGACTTTAGCGGAATGGGAATATGGGCTGAGGATAAACCTGCGATATTTACTAAAGCTCTTTTCCAAAATTGTACATCTCTTACCGAGGTTATTCTTCCTTCGCTTAATAATACGGGATATACAAATTCCTCCGGTACATATGTTGAAAATGATCCTATAATCTATACCACGACCTTTGAGGGCTGTACAGCGCTCCGTTCTCTTACAGTTCCTTCAACCTTTGATGCTATCGAGAGTGGCGCATTCTCTACCTGTGCTTCTCTTACCACCCTTAATTATTCAGCATCGATCGATCTCATCACCGGCGATACTGTAACGGGAACAATAGGTCTTGTTATTTACTGCGATAGCGAGGAATATGCAAAAGAAGTAAACGCTGCTCTTAAAACTGCAGACGTTCCTACATCACAGGCTTTTGCTTTCTATATGCCGGGAATGAAGAGCGAATTATATTATTCGGTTAGAGATAAGATCAAAGTAACAGAAAATGACGATGGAACTACAAATACAGTAAATAACGGTCTGCGCACAATTTTCAGCTTCAATGAAACCGCTCCCGAGGGCTATACTCTTGTTGAATACGGTTCTCTTTCCGCAACGAAAGACACCTGGTCTGGATATACGGAAAACTTCGGCGGTGAAGAGTCCGTTCTGCAGCTCTCGGAAAATGGCGAATTTATAACTCCGAGTAAGATCGTTAAAACTCCTATTTATAATC
>JAFTXK010000075.1 GCA_017461635.1 Clostridia bacterium
AGACATAATCTTTATCCTGTTTGCGGCGAGACTGTGGATGATGTTGTGGGCATACTTAATACCAAGGATTATTTCAGACTTGAGAATAAGGACAGAGAGACTGTTATGCGTGAGGCAGTAAGACCCGCTTATTTCGTACCCGAAACGGTAAAGGCTGATGTCCTTTTCAAAAATATGAGACAGACAAAGAATTTCTTTGCAGTTGTTCTTGATGAATACGGCGGAATGCACGGTATCATCACAATAAACGATCTTATTGAGCGTCTTGTTGGCGATATCACAGATGAGGAGCAGTCTGAGGAAAAGGAACCCGATATCGTGGCTCTTGATTCCGAGACATGGAAGATCAGCGGTGTTGCACCTCTTTCCGATGTTGCCCAAGCACTGAATATGGAGCTTCCTCTTGATGAATATGATACCTTCGGCGGTCTTGTGTTTGGTAATTTCGGATCGGTTCCCGAGGACGGAACCACCTTTGAGATCGAGGCATGCGGACTTGCCATTAAGGTAACTGATGTGCGCGATCACCAGATCGAAGCAGCTACCGTATGCAAGGTAGAGCCAGAATCTGAAAATGGCGAAGAAGAAGCCGAAGAGGATTGATATTAATATTCAAGGGCGCATTTGCGGTTGCAAATGCGCCCTTGTTATTCTGAAGTATAATATTGTATTTCCGCTTAATATTCACCAAAACTCTTGAAAAAGAAAAGGTAATGTTATATAATAGTATAAATTGATTTTGAGGAGGCAAAATTATGCTTTATACAATTAAAAACAATGAAATTACTGTAACAGTTTCTGATCGCGGTGCAGAGCTTTGGTCTGTAAAGCGCGGCGACTGCGAATATATTTGGACAGGGAACGAGGATTTTTGGCCTAACAGAGCTCCTCTTGTTTTCCCGGTCTGCGGAAGATTTTTTGAAGCAAAATATACCGCAAAGGGAAAGGTATATGATCTTCCTTGCCATGGCTTTATCCGCCCCAGTACACTGACTGTTACAGAGCACACAGATACTGCCATATGCCTTGAGCTTAAGGCAAGCGAGGAGACAATGAATGTCTATCCTTATGATTTTGTACTTAAGGTTTGGTATATCCTTGAAGGCGATAAGCTGACTAACCGATTCGAGATGATAAATCCCGGCAATGAGGTTCTTCCCATTACCGTCGGCGGTCATCCGGGCTTCAATGTTCCCCTTGAAGGCAAGGGCGCTTTTGAAGATTACTATATCGAATTTGAAAACGAATGCAGTCCGGATAAATTCATTTTCTCAGAGAGCTGCCTGCTTACGGGAAAGAAGGAAGCATTTCCTCTTGAGAAGGGCAAGATACTGCGCCTTCGCCACGATCTCTTTGATAATGATGCGATATTCCTCAGCCGTGCCGACAGTACAGTAACTCTGAGATCCGACAAGACAGATCGCTTCGTTAAGCTGAATTATCCGGATATGCCCTATGTGGGCGTTTGGCATAAGCCTTTGCTAAAAGCTCCCTATGTTTGCATTGAGCCTTGGTGCGGTATGCCGGGATATGATTCTGTTATGGAGGATATGGAAACACGCCCCGATATGTTCCGTATAGAGCCGGGAAGCTCTAAAAATGTTGAATTTTCTATGATTTTCGGTTGATTTTTTCAATAATAAGCATAGCAGTGTAAGTATAAAAAATGAAGGGTGAGCACTTTGTGCATGCCCTTTATTATTTTATCACAGTATCGCTATACTTTGTGTATATAAATATTTCGTGGATTTATGTGAAAAATATGTTATAATATAATTACTGATAAAGAAACTTGTTTGGGCAATTCCATAATAAATAATTTCAGGAGGTATTTTATGTCTATTGGTTCAAATATCAAAAGACTTCGTGTTGAAAAGAAAATAACGCAGGAACAGCTGGCAGAATATCTCGGTATCACTTCACGCGCTGTTTCTCAGTGGGAATGTGATAGAACCACGCCGAATATTTCACTAATTGCACCCCTGACCAATATTTTCGGTGTGACAGCTGATGAGCTGCTTGGAATAGATATTGAAAAGAGCAATGAAAAGATAGAAGAATATCTTTTAAAAGCAAAGAAAGCCAGAATTGAAGAGGATGGCTTGGAGAAGAGAACTGCGATACTTCGCGAAGCTAACAGTCTGTTTCCGCGCTCATATAAAATTATGGAAAGACTTGCAAATTCCTTGGTTTGCGAATACTCACGAAAGGGCATTAAGGATTATGATGAGGTTTTTTCTATATGTAACCGTGTTCTCTCCGAATGTACAGACAGTTTTATTCGATATGAAGCCCTTTATACCTTAGGTTGCGCTTATAATTATGCAGAAAAAAGGGAAGAGATGCTGGAGGTTGCCGAGCAGATGCCCCCATTTGAATTTTGCAGAGAATTTTTTATGCTTTATAAAATGAACGGTGATAAAGGTTGGCGCGAGCGTCAGAAATATTTGAATAGTTTGACTGAACAGCTTCTTGAAACTCTCGGTTGTCTTACCGTTCAAACTCACGATGATGGAAGCTTTGTCTATTCTATGGAGGATAGGATTGAAATGTTGAAGCAGAAGGTCGCGATCATCGAGCTCCTTTATCCCGATGGAGATTTTCATTCTATGGCGCAGGAAGCAGAAGGGGCTTGCTCTTTACTTGCAAGTTTATATCTGCAGATCGGAGACACCGAAAACTGTATTTATTGGCTTATGAAATGCTGTGATTATGTTATCCACTTTGATACTTATTATTTTGAGGATAAGCATACATCACCTGCTTTTCGAAGATATTGCGGCGGCGGATGGATCAAAGAAAATTGTCTCAGTCACAGCGCGGAATTTTTAGACTATTTGTCAAGCGACAAAAAATTTGATAAGATCAGAACCGATCCCAGGGTCGAAAATGCGATAAAACGCTTGGAGATGGTTGCAAAAAATCCATAAATATAAAGCCACAAGCCCGATAAAAAGGACTTGTGGCTTTGCTTATGCAAAAAAATCAGCTATTTTTATGTCCTATCAAAAAATAGATATTTTCGCTGATATTTTCGCCTTTCAGATATTTGCCATATGTTTTATCATTGACAATCTTAAAGCGAGGATCAAATTGTGGTGTTTCATCAGTTGTCTGCGCAATTGATACGGCGCATTCGCGATCCTTTTCTGAGAAAAGGATAACGGTTGCGTTCTTTAAGCCCGTGATACTGATCGCTCGTCT
>JAFTXK010000076.1 GCA_017461635.1 Clostridia bacterium
ATTATGCTGAAGCAGTTTTCAGTTGTTGTACCCCTCGTCATGGTAGGCTCGTCTTCCATAGCCATTGAGGGCTCATCGGGAACACTGGGATCCTCAACACCGTCGTTGTTAATACCAATGTAGAATATAGCGTCATCTGCTATATAGTTATATTTCTCATAGGGAACATTGCTGAGATATTTTCCTTCCACAGTCTGATATACATAGGAAAGGTCTCTGTGCCAATGTCCGCTCATAGAGAATACAGTGCCATTATATGCATTGCCCGTATAATCAATGGTATAGCTTCCGTCAACGCCCACAACAGCATTCATAGCGGCATTACCGCTGTTATCATATGTGAAGGTATAGCTCGTTCCTGCCTTGAAAGCGGAGAGAAGCTTATAAATATCAGCATAAGTTTCGTTATAATCCTCATTCGAACCAAGCATATGACCGAGGAAAACAACATCATAATCATTGCCGTTTGCATCCTCGGGAACACTTGCAAGTGCATTGGCTATGAACTTGATCTGTGTGGGAATGACAGCTGCATAAAGCTTATTAAGAATATAATATTCTATAAGACCGCAGTTACCGGAATTATAAACTATATATCTGATGCCGTTTTCATGATCGTCATAGTAGTAATGCTGCTTTACCCAAGCGATAAATTCTTCCTTTACCGTTTCTTCATCGTAATAGGGCGTATATTCTTCTCCGTCTCCGATAGGTTTAAAGGTAAGTGTCTCCGCAAGATCGAGCATATCGGTATCAAAATGGAGAACCTGATCATCTCCTTCTGCCAATCCTTTCAGATGTGCCATGGTAGCACCATAGATAACTGAGTCGGGGAGCTGAACAGTGTAAGCGCCCTGACCTTCATTGGCCTCGAGATGTCCTGCATCTTTAAGCTTACCCCATCTTGTGTAGTTAGCATCGTGATTACCTACAACAAAGAGTCCGTCTGTGCCGAATCTATCATAGAAATGTGTCACAACTGCTTCTTTGAATCTTGCCTCGGCTTCCTCAATCGTATTCTCCTTTGAATATGGGTCGCCCATATTGATAACGGTCTTTATGCCTGTCTCTTTACGGACATAGCTGATAAGGTCTGCAAGCTTTCTTGTGTTCTTTCCTTGATTATCAAAATTGGGATTTTCAAAATGGGTGTCGGTAAAGATGATAAAGGATTTACCCTCGGGAAGGGTTGCCAGCTTTTCGTCAATATGTGTCTGCCAATAGTCATCAAGAACAAGAGCGGTATATGACACATTTTTACCGAAGATAAAGTCTGTAACCGTATCATCAATATTAGAACCGAGATTTTCGATTTCAACAGCTTCTGCGCCGGTATTTACATAAAGTGCAATATACTCTCCATCATTTATGTGATGGGGAAGCTTATATCCGCTTACAGTGCTTTCGGTAAGCTCTATTGCTTCCTTTGTACAGCCATCCAGGACATTCCAGATGGGGTTATCGCCCTTTTCAAGATCTATAACACCATCCGACAGCATTCCCAATGTGGTTTTGTAAAGAGATGTGGTATCATAACCGTAAGCACTCTCTCTTGTATAGATAACGTAGTAGTTATCTCCGTCCGTCCAGATCTCGTATCCAGATGCAACTATTTCTGCCTTATACTGATCCTGACCATTGAAATTTACAACAGTTACAGTAAAGCTTACAGCATCGTCGGTTTTACTATGCTTGCCGACAAATTCATTGTTCTGATAAATAGGTGTTTTAACGATCTTATCCGGAGTTACAAATTCGCTACCTGAAAGCTGCAGAACAGATGATTCTTCACCAAAGTTTTCAGTGTAGCCTGACCAGGTGTCTTTCGTTGCGTAAAGAGAACCGTATTCAATAAGCTGCAGATCTCCATTGTCAACGTTCTTATTAAAGTTGAATGTTGTACGCAGACCGTTATTTACTGTATTTGTTGATCCATCATCATTTTCTGTTACTTTGATCTCAGTTCTAACCTGATAGATCAATTCGCTATTCATTCCTGCTTTGTAGAAAGCAAATGCCGAAGATGTGGAAACATTGGCAGTTTTAAGAATACCGTTTACCGTATTCGCATCAGCAACGCTCTGGCAGTAGATAACAAGCCCATTTGTACCGCCTGTGAAGGTGGTTTCTGAGATGAGATCAACGGAAGCTTCCATGATGATCTCTCTAAGAGCTGTGCAGCTCTCAAACGCGCCACCTGCAATGCCCACAACGGATGAAGGAATCGTTACAGAGCGAAGAGCTGTGCAACCATCGAAGGTATTAGCTTGAATCTCAGCAGGATAAGTATCATCCGCGAAAAATGCAGGAAGAATAACCTTTTTAAGAGAAGTGCATCCGGTAAAAAGTCCATTCAAAAAGCTTTTGGGACGATCTGAAGTGTTAGCGTTAGCATTCATACCGCTGAAATCTGCAACGCCCTTTTTCATCTCTGCTTCTTCGCCAAAATAAACGGTAGTAAGATTAGGGCAATTTTCAAAGAGAGGGCAATATTTGTTATAAATTCTCTGCGAATCCGCAAAGCGAATGCTTATAAGATTGGGAAGATTTGAGAAAATACTTGCTTTTGCGTTTTCACTTGAACGGAATTTGCTAAATCTGCCTACCACAATGTCTGTAACAAGATCGCTGTAAGCATCAAAGAAGTCTGTTACACCGCTATGTGAATCATAGAAATCCACTCCGGAGTTTTTGCTGACTATTTCTATTTTCTTGGTGTCGGGATCAAAGATAAGGGTTGCATAATTTACATCACCGTTGAACACCTCTGCTGTATGTGTGGTGTCATAGCCGTTTGCCATTGCGTAAGTGTGCATTGTTGAACCTACGGGAGCGTAGATGGCTTTGAGTGCCGAGTTACTATCATTAAATGAAGCATTGCCATTAGTATAGGGTTTATAAGTTGAAACACTGGCGGGAAGATAGATCTCTTCAAGAGACGTGCAATTCTGGAATGTGTAAGCTCCTATACCGCCAATAGCCATATTCGAAAGATCGAGAGTCTTAAGAGAGGTGTTATCATAGAAAGCATATCTCAAATAGTCACTTTCATCAACCTTAACCTCAACCTCGGGATTGAATCTGTAGTATTCAGCCGAGCTCATTCCTCTAAATGTATTATCAGTGCTGAAATCGATATAAGTTACATTACTGAGGTCGATAACGCCTGCCTCGGGAGTGTTACCTCTAATATAGACCGTTGAAAGAGCGCTCATCCCTCTGAACGCACTGCCGTTTATCGCTTTAAAGCTTTCGGGAAGCTCGATAGTTGTTACTGCCGAAAGGAGGGCAAATGCTTCTCTGTCAATACCTTCAATTCCATCACCAATAACTATTTTGTTAATAATATTTGCGGTACCATTATACGGTGTAAAGGGGTAAACATTCTTAAGGTTACCCTTAGAAGTAAGAGTAATTGACGCAGCGTCATCTACGGGAGATGTTATTATTTTGTTATCAGCATAAGCTCCGGTAGTTACTTCACCGTCTATATAGAGATAAAGCGTATTAACTTCAGTATGAACCTCATATTTTATGTTTGTAGTTACTGTTGCGCCTGTAGCTACATCCCAATCAACAAGATTACCAATTAATTTAGAGTCGGTAATAAGGGAGGAATCCGGCTTCTGTTCCCAGAGAGAAACGTATTCTTCCTCAGGAAGAAGGTTGTTCTCTTCAGCGAATTTATAAGCAGTTGAGCCTACTGTTGCGTTGATGACCTTAAGATTTTCACAGTCGGCAAATGCATTCTCCGCTATGAGAAGGAAGTTTGCGGGAATAGTCACCTCTTCAAGTGCGGTACAGCCCGCGAAGGTGGTGGCCGGAAGCTTATCATAAGTATCACCTGAAGGAAGGATCACCTTCGTTACGGCGGTGCATCCTTTAAGAAGACCTTCGATGATGATGTCATTGCTGGAAGCATCGCTGTCATAATTTGCAATGCCTGTCAGATTGATGCAACCGTCTTCCTTGTTGCTCTCATCACCGAACCAAACAGTGGTGAGAGAAGTACAGCCGGCAAACATACCTGTTTCTTCGTTTCTCATTCTTATGCGCTGACCGGCTGCGAAGTTTACGCTCTTAAGAGCGGTGAAGCCGGAAAAAAAGTTCACAGTCGCAGGATTCTGGTTCAGTCTGGTGAAAGAATCGATCTTAACCGACTCCACCTCCTCCTTGTATTGCGCCATAAAAGTCTCAAAAGTGGTGCCGTCTTTTGTTTCAGTATTCGGTAAAAAATCACCGGTTGCACCATTGTTGACAATGTGCATAGCATGGCTAACTGTATCATAATCGATACGAATAGTGCCGTCTGCATTCTCTGCAGAGACGGTCTCAGCACTTGCCGTTACCGCAAACGCGGCGACAAGTATGCTCATGATAAAGAGACATAGGAAAATGTGTTTTAAGTTTTTCATATGTATGCCTTTCCTTTCTGCTGTGAATCAACACAGCATTGAATTTGTGTACAATATCCTAATTCTTGTACAACCTAAGTAAATTTTATCACATTTTATATCAAAAAACATTATCTTTTGCGTCTCGAATATGATGAAATGCAACTATAATAGCTGTTCGATCAAAAATATGAATTTTTATGTTTTATATAAATAATAATTTAACATTCTAATGGCAATGCGATAAAGACCGCTTTATAATGGTTAACATTATTGGGGAATTACTGAAAACAAACGATAAATTATATGTAACCTCTAAAAACTCAAAATAAATAACTAAACAATAATTTTGCGAAGTAACAAATACCTCAAATAGATTCCTGCTATTGCTTACCTTCGCATCAAAATGAAATTACGGCTCGCTAAACCGAGTCGTAATTTTTATTATTTAAGTGCTTCGAACATAGCTTTAACTTCAGCTTGACCAAGGGTCATTTCCTGAGCCAGATATTCTTCGCCTTCTCCAAGAACCGAAACGCTGCTGTCTCCTGTCCAGGTCATCACATATACGAAGGAATAGCCCTCTTTTGAAAGCTGATAAAGGTTTCCGTAAAGATCCATACAGTTGTATAGCTCGGACTGTCCCTCGTGAGTTTCGGCGAGGATGTCTCCGCCGGGACCAAACTCGGTGATAGCACTGGGCTTATTCGCAGTGTTAACAAGCTCCCGATAGTTATTATTGGTCGTTATCTCAAGCTCGCCGCCGCTATACCAGTCAACACCAACCATATCGCAGTATTCGTCTCCGGGATAGAGATATGTGTTGCTCATATGGTAGCCGTGCTTGTTATCTACATTTGTGGAATAATTTGGAGCATAGCACCAGATCAGATTTTCCATGCCGCTATCACTGAAATATTCATAAACATATTTCCAAACATTTACAAAATAGGAAGCATCGAGGGTAATAGAGCTCTGTCTTATGCAGAACCAGAAGAAGTTTCCGTTTGCCTCATGCAGAGGTCTCCATATCACCGGAACTCCGTTATCCTGCAGTGCTTTGAGGAATCTTATATTCTCATCAAGCTCCTTCTTGAAGAAGGTATTATATTCCGTACCCTCGGTAATAAGATCGGTAAACGCCTGCTGATATCCCTCAAGGGTATTTACATAACCGAAATTACCTCTAACACGGGGCTTATCGCCATAATTTCCCGAAGGGTTTTCCCAGTGTGCGCTGATGGTGATTATACCGCCGTCGGCACAATAATCAACCATATCGCAGATATATGAGCTCCAGCTCAGATCGTCCGTTTCCATCAGATCGATACCGTAGCAGGCAAGATCCACGCCTATGATTCCGGGCTTCTCGCCTGTTTCATCCTCATATTTGAGAACAGTTTCTTCAAAAATACCTGCCCTTGTCTTTCCGGGGAGCTGTTCGCCAACGATAACTATATCCGGATCGGCATATACCTGCTCGATAACGGTCATGAGCTGATCCTTTGTATAGATCTCCTTCTTGCCGGTACTTCCTTCGATAGAGTCCTTTGCTTTCAGATCATATTCCTTTTTGCCAAGCTCTTCAAGATAGCTTCCCGAAAAGGCTTTCACTGCCTCGGGCAGAGAATGGGCACTGCCGTGTATAGTGATGTTCCCATCCCCGATAGTAATGCTGTATTTATCGGCGATAAGCTCGGTGCCGTCAAGGATCAGATAATGTTCGCCCTCTGTCATTTCATCGGCAAACTCAAAGCTAATGCCAAAAGCATTATGCAGCTCGGCTAAAATATCATCCTTTGCCATATAGCTGTTATTATATATCTTGAATTCGGATATATCGGTGCCCTCTATGCTCAGCTTATCCATAATATAAGCGCCGGAATAAGTATATCCCTCGCCAATGGGGATAAGAACGCGCCCCTGCTCATAATCTATAAAGCTTTCCTTGAAAAGATCGACAGCCGCCTGAAGCGCCTCGGTGCTTCCGCCCGCAATAACTATCTTCTCGCCAACCTTCTTTACCACATAATCATGATAACGGAGACCTTCGGAAGCGGCGATAGATTCCTTGCGATTGGTGTTACCCACAAGTATCTCCTTTGCCGCGCTGTTATAGTCGGTTGATATCTTTATTCCGTCGATCACCTTGTAAAGAGTCTGATGGAGATCAACAGCCACATTCGTTTCGTCCTCAGAAGCGTTTTCACTGCGGACAACCTTATATTCTTCAATGCCGTCAACTGCGCAGATAGGCACGTTTATAACGTCATCGTTCTTATCGCCCGCATTCTCTCCGCAAGAGACAAGAGCAAGGCATATAAGGGTTGCAAGCAGAACATAGATCAATTTTTTCATTTCTTTCTCCTTCTTATTTCGGAATTTATATGCTTCAATCAAATTTTATCACATTTTATGATGAAAAGCATTGACTTTTGCGACTTAAATATGATATAATGCAACTATAATGAGTGATAGGAGGTCAACCCCATGCCCATAATGTATTTTGAAAAATATCAAACCAATATGAACGGGAATCTGAAGGACATAAATCCGCTGTATTTTAAATACGCGGCATTCGCTGAAGGTACGGGATATTCGCAGAGAACAAGAAACTTCACCGTTATAACATATTGCAAGGAAGGCAGCGGAACCTTTGAGATATACGGAAAGGTTTATGATGTTCATCCCGGGCAAGTATTTATCATGCCGCAAGGAGTAATGACCACCGTAAAAGCGAGCATGACAGATCCATGGAAGTGTATTTCGGTAGGCTTTGACGGCGAATATTGCCGTGATTTCGGAATGCTTCCCTCTGTTTTTGATGCCCCGTCGGATCTTTTTGACGAGCTTCTTGAAATAGAGAATTTTAACGGCAGAAAGGATATTGCCGCCGCTTCTGTCATTATGCGAATGTACTGCGCATGGATGCCTACTGTTCCCCATCAGACACAAAACTTTCTTGAAAGCATAAAGCTCTATATCGAAAGAAACTATATGCACCCCTTAAGCGTTGAGGACATAGCAAAGCAATTCAGCATGGACAGGACATATCTTTCGAGAATCTTTAAGCGCAAGTACGGCAAGAGCCTGAAGGAATATATTGTATATATCCGTTTGAAGGAAGCGATACAGCTTCTCAATCACGGAAAAAATGTCACAGAAACGGCACTTCTTTGCGGCTTTAACAGTCAGACTCATTTTTCGCGGATCTTCAAGAAATATTACGATTGCCCGCCCATAGCACAAAAGGAGACAAAAAAACAGCCTGAATATGTAAGATATATCGCAAAAAATGTTTCAAATAAGGAATTTTAATAAGAATTTTTTAGTATTTTACTTTAAACAAATACCGGACCGTCTCGCAAGATTCAGAGAGACAGTCCGGTATTTATCCTTATTTTACAGATTTCTTTTTCTTTATAATAACAAGCACCGCAATTGCAGCTGCAACTAACGCCGCGGCTATGGCTATGATAATGACAAAAGCATTACTTCCGGAACTGTTTCCATTGTTCTCTTCCACATAGTCGGGACCGACCTCAAAAAAGTTCACCTTAGAACCTGTAGAGACAGTCTCAGCCTCGCTCTCGGGAGCTGTGACAGTTTCCGTGATGTCGGGCTCAGCCGTGGTTTCGATGTCCTTATCGGTTTCAACTGTTGTTTCGGGCGGATCACACTTTATTGGCCAGGGAGTATTCGAAGAAATATCGAAGAAAGCAAGATCATTCTCCTTTGCATATTCCTCCGCATAGCTTCCGGGAATACCGTAAATATTTGCAAGATTAAGGGTGATATTCTCTTCAAACAGAGTTGTGCCTATATCCTCAACATTTGGACTTATAATGACATTTGCTATGAGATAGGTATAGGCAAAAGTCCAGGATTCAAGAGAATGAACATTTCTGAGATCAAGCGTGCCCTCAATCGGCTCTTCGCCGCTACGGTAGACAGATTTAAGATTATAGCATTTCTCAAAAGCGGCATTGAGTATCTCAAAGCTTTCGGAATTCGGTATCTGAACGGTTTCAAGATTTATAAATTCGCAGAATGCGTATTTACCGATAGATGTGATTTCATCGCCTATGATAAGATGCTTAACACTCTTTCTTATCGAGAGCCAGGGCTGATTGCGCGAGCCGCCGCCATAATAATTTGTGATGCTGGAGATAGCTCCGCCGCCGTGTACCGTCAGCGTTCCCGTTGCCTCATCGAAGCTGAAAACACTTCTTGTTCCGCAGGAGGGAAGGCTGGGATCATAATATACCCAATAGTCGTAAGCCTCATCGGGATCAGAAAGACTTCTGACGTTAAAGAAATTGGTCTTGGCATATTCTATCAGCGAATCAGTCATATTGTAGACGTAAAGCGTTTGTATGGTGGGATCAATGATCTCCACTATCTCTGTTGTCACCTTTGGCAGGATTATTTCGGTTATTTTATTATCCTCAAAAGTGTTTTCATAAAAGATCTTCAAATTTGTAAGATCCGCTCTGCCCTCAACAGGCTCTGTACCGTCTCTCCAGACTGTTGTGAGAGAATAGCAATCCTTGAAGGCTCTTTTATTTATATCATTGACATTTCGTCCGAGGCGCACATCCTTAAGCGCCGTATAGCCGACAAAGCTGTCCTTGGTAATCTTTTTTATGTTGTCTCCGATGATCAGGTGCTCTATAATGTCCTTATATTTTTCCCAGCTCTCATATTCGGGATCAACATTTGCGATAGTACCCGTCTCGTTATAGGCTGTCGTGCCCGAAAGCAGCTCAAGTGTCTTGGTATCGTCATAGTAAGCCCACCAGATGTCAACACTGCCTCCCGAGGAATGACCGAAGATAGTCGCTCCTTCGGGATTGAAATCGGTTATAAGAGCAGTGCCGCCTGAGCTTTCACCTACCTTTGAGGCATCGGTGACGGTCTTTGTTCCCTTTGTCTCCACTCCCGTGTCAAGATCAATAAATGTATAGCCGTTAGCCTTGGCGAAAGCTTCAGCCTTAGAGCCCGCCTTTGCTTTGATCTTGGGATATGTGGTATTTTTATCGAAAACACTGTCGGATTCGAAGTCAGTTCCCATGCCGAGAACGGTTATAACCTCAAGATAATTGCTTCTGGCAAGACTTTTATTTGTGAGAAGCGTTACGCCCTCAGGAATTTCAAGCTCTTTAAACTTTAGATTCTTAAGGGATTCAGCAGGGATATTACCGGCATAATTGGGAGAAAGAATAACCTTGTCAGCCTTTGTACAACCGTCGAAGGCATATACCTCAAGCTTAGTTACATATGAAAGATCGAATGTACCCGCAACAGGTTCCGTTCCTTTTATATATACCGATTCAAGAGCGCCATTGGTTTCAAAGCAAGCTCTGCCTATAAAGGTGACCGAGGAAGGAAGCTCCACCTGCTTAAGATTCGCAAGACAAGATAAGCCCGAGATAGATGTAATACCTTCACCGATAAAGATCTTAACTGCTTCTGCATATGTAGGAAGATGAGTATTATAATTTGATACTGTACCTGTGATCGGATCGAGATTGGCAATAACAGTGCTTGCCACCTTATCTGTAGCTGTGGGATCGATCTCAAAGGTAAGAGTACCGTCCTCAGTCATTGTCCACTTAATATTTGTGGTCTCACCGCTATCAGTCTTTGTGTAACCTGTTGCGGGAGTTGCCGCAACAGCCGAAACTGCAAATACAGTGGCGAGCATAAGCGTAATAACAACAGCCAACAGTATACTTTTCTTTTTCATTTTCATTGTTTTCTCCTTATATGCAGATTTCTTTACTTCTATTTTAATGGTTTTTTATTTACAAAGCAACGCTTTTTGCTACCAAAATATAACCAAATGCGTCTTATTTTGCATAAGAAAGCAACAAGCTCCCGGTCCTTATTTTATAGGCAAAAACTTACAATATTTTTATATATGATTTTCACGAAAAGCCTTGATCAGAATTGGGGGCATTTCGGCGGCATAAAAGCTTTTGCAATACTAATAAAAACTGCAATCCCCACAAATACCGATTTTTTCGGCATTTGCGGGGATTGCACATTGGCGGAGAAGGAGTAATTCACATTCTGCGCACAACATTTGTAAAGATTCGAGATATAAGGTTTTGAGAATTTTAAATTATAGAATGTCCTTCCCACTCTTTTTCGGGTTCTATTCCGAAAAGCTTTGCGATGGTGGGTGCGATCTCGAGCAGTGAAACGGATTCTTTTATCTCACCGGGGGTAAACTCGGGACCATAGAAGAAGAACGGAATTATCATATCCTCGGGAAGATCGCTTCCGTGCATGCGGTCATGTCCGCCGTGGTCTGCCATGATTATAACTCTGTATTCATCACCGTATTTCTCAATGATCCTTTTTACGTTATCAATGGCAACAGATACTCTTCTCTTATATTCATCCGTCATCCATCCGTTGTCGTGACCGCCTTTTTCATCGGTATCGATCAGATAAAGGAAAACGAAATCCGGCTTGAAGCGGTCGATAGTCCTAATGCACTCGTCCGTAAGATAGGTATCGCTTGACTCAACGATATAGGAATTTATATGCGTCACAAATTTAAGCGCCCCCGGTGTGACTATATCTCGGATAAGCTCCCAGCCATAGAACATTGCTGTTTTGCCGCCCGCTTCCTTTATCTTCTCAAATATTCCTTTGACGGGACGCACGGGCGGTACATATGTGTTTGTGAGAATTCCGTGTCTCTGCGGTGTCACAGAATGTGCCATTGAATAATGGCAAGGAAACGTTACCGATGGCTTTACCGAGCTGCCATTATAGGTATAAGCGCATATCCTTTCAAGCTCGCTCACATATGGATTTCCGCATTCTCTCATGCCGTCGGGTCTCATTCCGTCAACCGAGATCAATATGACCTTATTTTTCATACCGTGACTCCTTATTATCAGATCGGAAGTATTACGAAGCGCTTACAACATCAAGCTCAAAGGTGAACTGATTGTTCATCTTATAAAATTTCTGCTGAATTGTGGAATAGTATTCTACCTGAACGGTTCTTCCGTCCTCGGAGAAATAGAACATGGTAACAAGACCGAGACAGCCTTTGTTTCTATATTCATAATCAACACTCTGACCGTCAATAAGCATCTGGGTAACGATATTTTCATTATCACCTGCTGTCTTTGTTACAATTATATCTTGGCAGGGGTCATGGCCGGAGAGAACAAGAACTATATTCTCATGATTCTTTATCAGCTTCTCCCAAATCTCGTCACCGTTGTTGAATTCATCGCCGGAGTTTGAAGGAGGGCAAATATCTCCCGCATCAAGAGTTGTTCCGTCATTGAATAGATATGCATGTGTAGTAACAATAACATTATGATCGCCATGTTCTGCTATTACACCGCCCGCCCATGTAAGAACCTCATCAGATGCGCCGTAGTCAAGGCAGACCACCATATACTTGATATCTCCAACGCTGAAGATATGATAGGTATTCAGCTCGCTTCCTTCCTCGTATGCACCTGCAAAGGCAGTTTTTTCGCCGTTATAGGAAACATAAGTATCAAAATTGCCATTTCTGATACCATCGTGATTTCCTCTGACAAGTGAATAAGGAACAACATCGTCCATGCGCTTTATCTGCGCCATGTCAAGCTCCCATTCCTCGGCGGAATCGGTATCGGTGATATCTCCAAGTCCCATAACGAACTTAATGTTCTTTTCCTCCACATTATCGAGAATGTAATCATAAATATAGTGGAAATTTTCGGGCTTTTGGATAGAAACGGTCTGCGTATCACCGACAACCGCCATCGAATATGCATATGGCTTAAGAGCATCATTTTCCGGGAAAAGAACTCCCTTTGTATATGTCAGATCATAACCGCCGCCGCTGATGTCGGCAATACCCTTCTTGCTTATGGCAGACGAAAGGTCATAGCAGAAAATGGGGTCGCCGCCGCCAAAGGATGCACAATCTGCGGCTATCTCATCGGCAGTTCTGACATCTGCATATGCCGCCGCATATTTTATACTTCCCTTAAAATAAACTTCGTTTCCGACTCTGGCATCGCCGCCAAGATACAATTCCTTAACAGCAAAATCAGCCCAAATGTTCGCTTGACCGGTAATGGTCTGCTTAAGCTCACCGTTTATATAGCAATTAAGGTCTGCCGTAAGAGCCTCGGCATCAAAATTTTCGATAGTAATAGCAACATGAACGAGCTCGCTGCTTCTTACATCAACATCTTTGAAAAGTATGCTTGTTGCTTTTCCGGCTTCGGAAGTAAGATAAAGTCTCGGAACACCGTTTTCGTTTATCTCAAAGCTGAAATTCGGACTGCCGGTTCCATATGTTCCGAATATAACTCCGCCCCTGCCCGTAACGGTCTCGGGAAGGTTTATAACAGCTTCATATGTCTTTGGATATGCGGATATTTCTTTATTTGACACATAGCACTGGTCTGCGGCAAATCTAAGACCGTAACTTTCTTTTTCAGGATAGTCAAAATATCTGTCATCGCCTGCACCGAAGCGTGTTACAACGATATCGCCCTCGGGAGTGATGGTTATAACATTAAAGCAGTTTTCGGTAAGCGTATCTCTTTCCATTATGGGATATGTTTCACCGCTCTGGAGAGGTTCAAGACAATCGTTATTAAGTCCTATCCAGAAAATGGCATCATCCGAGACCTCATCGCCCACCGTATAAGGCACGTTATTTTCATATACTCCCTCGGAATTTGTTCCGTAAACATAGGAGAGGTCTCTGTGCCAGTGACCGCCGATAGTAAATATCGTACCATTGAAATATGTATTCGAAAAATCATATTCCTTTTCCGTTTTACCTATCACGGCAAGCATATTATCATTTTCCGAGGTTACGGTGAGATTCAGAACCGAGCCGCTCTTGAAAGCCGAAAGGATCTTGAAGATATTTTCCTGGGTATTTGAATAGTCGGTGGTATCGCCCAGCATATGTCCGCAGAATACAACATCATATCCGCTCGGAACGTCCATAAGAGAATTTGCAATGAAATCGAGCTGGGTAGGAATGATCTTATTCCAGAGGGCATTACCAAGGGTATAATGCTCTGTAACACCGCAGCCGCCCGAATTATAGACTATATATCTTATGCCGTTCTCTACATCGTCATAGTAATAGTGCATCTTTGCCCAAGCGATATATTCTTCCTTCATTTGCTCCTCAGAATAAGGTTCTGTTTCCGAGAAAACAAGCTCTCCGCTTTCTGCAAGCTCAATAAGAGAGGTGTCGAAGTAAAAATTATCCTTGCCGTAAAGATTTGCTACTGTTGCGCCGTATATCGTGCTGTCGGGAACGAGATAATCATAAGCATAATAACCGTCCTCGCCTTCGCTCTTGCCAAGACCGCGCCATGTGGTAATATTGGATTCATGATTACCTATGGCGTAAAGACCGTCTGTGCCGAATACGTCATAGAAATATTCTCCAACCGAGAGCTTGAATATCTCCTCACATTCCTCGATAGTCGGCTCGCCTGTATATGTGTCACCAAGATTGATTATTGTATCAATGCCCGCGGCATCCTTTACATATTTCATCATGTCGGTGGCTTTTCTTGTGTTTCTTGTACCGTCAAGCTCAAAATGGAAGTCTGTAAATGCAATAAAGGATTTTCCCTCGGGGATCTCTGCTATCTTTTCATCAAGATGCGCTTCCCAATATCCGTCAAGGACAGGAGAACTGCAACTAACATTCTCACCAAAGAGCTTTGCGGAAATGTTCTTCTTTTGCTCGGTGGTAAGACCGAATGAGCCAAATTCTTCTGTTTCTGTGCTGTCTGTAGCATAAAGCGCAATATTCATGCCTTCATTTATAGGATCGGAAAGAAGGAGAGCGGTAATATCGGAATTGTCGGTAGTAAGAACTGCTTCTCTGCATTCGTAGACCGTATTCCAGATAGGATAATCCGCCTTTTTGAGCGGCAAGAAGTTATCAGCAAGCATTGCGAGCGTGATCTTGTAAAGTGAAACACTGTCAAAGCCCGTAGCCTCTTCTCTTGTATAAAGAACAAAATAATTGTCGCCCTTTTTCCAAACTTCATAGCCTGCGGAAATAAGCTCACCCTTTATCTGTTCCTTACCTTCGCAATTTACGACCGTAACTACAAATTCAACCGCTGAAGAATTCTCGTGATCTGAGTTATTTACATAATTACCGTTTTGGTAAACCGGAGTTTTTACGATAGATGAGGGAGATACGAACTGACCTTCGCTGAGCTTCAGCAGAGAATTATCACCGCCGAAGGTCTGCAGATAATTATTCCAGTTTGCTTTAGAACCGATAAGGGAGCCGTACTCCACAAGAATATATTCGCTGCTCTCATCCAAAATTTCTTCATTGAAGCTGTAAATGGTGCGAAGTCCGTTTTTAACAACAACTTTTCCGCTCTCATCCGTTCTTACAGAATTTCTTACACTGTAGCCCGTAACCGTCATTCCGCGTCCGCAGAACGCAAACACAGCACCAAGATCCACACCGCCCTCTTCAAGATTTGAATTTATCTTATCCGCAATATCGACGGTGGGACAAGAAATGAGAAGAGGAGATATTCCCTCAAAGGTCTTGCCCGTAACCGAAATATCGGAATTGAGGGTCACGCTTTGAAGCGCGCTGCAGCCCTCGAAAGCACCACTCGTAATTGCAGTGAAGGACGCAGGAATGACTATCTCTTCGAGCGAAGTACAGCCCGCAAACATACCGCTGCCTATCTTTGTGAAATTGTCAACATTTTGGGGAAGTCTGATCTCTTTTATCGAGCTGCAGCCTCTGAAGGTGGAATTGAGGAATGCACCGCTGTATGAGGTAAGTATATCTATTCCCTCAAGATCGATAACGCCAAGCTCAACATCGGCAAGATCCACATCAAAATCAATGGTATGAAGCTTGGGGCAGTTTTTGAACATTCCCGTAACTCTCACTTCCCACTGGCTTATATATTTTGAAAAACGCACTATCTCAAGATTGGGAAGATCCGAGAAAAGAGTTCCCGGCATACTGTAATGCACGGTCATCTTTGAATATAGAGGAGCACCCTGAACATCTATCTTTACAATAGCATCGCTCCAGATGCATTTCCAATCGTAAAGTGCGGTAATACCGTCATTCTTATTCATTGTAAAGGATTTACCGTTTTTCGTGGAAACAGTAAGGGTATTTGTCACCTCGCTGAAGCTCCATGTATAGAGATCTCCCTCAGCACCCTCGCGGCTAAGCCATGAATAATATGTGAAGGATGCTGTTCCGTCCTCACGCAGAGCTGTTGCCATGGGGCTTGTGGGATGAACAACATAGGTAACATTTTCTCCAAACTTTGCTTTAAGCTCCGAAACGGTGTATTCTGCGGTCTCGCTGATATAAACCGAAGCATTTTCGATATCGGAAGTGACGGAGACAGCATCAAGTGTACCGAGATAAAGGTCATATGCGGCTGTATATCCCTTTGAAACAACAAACTCATATTGATCTGTACTCTTAACACCGATAACTACACCGGAACAGCCCGTAAAGGCGGTGGATTCGATGGTGGTTATGCTATCTGGTATAGAAACGAATTTAAGCGAGGTACAGCCCTCAAACATCTGTTTGCCGAGTGTTTGACCAAGATAATTTACATCTGCGGGAAGGATAACCTTTTCAATCGAGGAACAGTTAAGGAAAAGTCTTGTGGGGGTAGCATTGACGTTTGAATATGAGGATGATAAAGGTATCTCCTTTACTCCAGAAAGATCAACCACTCCGATAGGAACATTATCTATAGTGGTACTGCCTATATAAACGGTATGAAGCTTCGGACAGTTATTGAACATACCCGATGTTTGTCTGTTTATCCACTTATTGTAATACTGGCTCATGCGCACGACTTCAAGATTTGGAAGCTTTTCAAAAAGCGTCTCAGGAGTGTTGTAATTGAAGTACAACGTTTTACCATCGTTCGTATAGCCCGCAAGGTTGATTCTGACGATGGCATCTCTCCAGATAACCTTCCAATTATAGAGTGCGGAAACACTATTGGTCATATGGACCTTCTTACTGTTGGCAGTGACGGTGAGCGTTCCCGTAGCCTCATCAAATGTCCATGAATACTCATAACCGGAGGTTGGCTCCTTACCGCTTCTTGTAAGCTCGCTGTACATATCTACAGGATAGTATGTCATTGTCACGGTGCTGTCGGAGGCGATAAGCTCGCGGACAGCAGTTGCGCCCGAGCTTGTGGGATAGACATAGTAATTTGTGTACTTACCGAATTTTGCGCTCAGCGCGTCGGCTGTATATTCGGTAACATCTGTCCCGATATTCAGATATACATTTATTACCGTAGTATCATCGGGGCGTGTGAAGGTCGCATCTGCAAGAGCTGTCTCGCGAAGGTCAACAACAATTGCAGTCTCTTCCTCCGTGGCAAATGCTGTAAGAGCGAGAAGCATTGCCGCAAGCGTTAAAATAAGAGCACCGAGAAATAATTTTTTTAGCTTTTTCATTTTTTTTCCTTTCTTTTTTCAGGCATTGCCTGTATTTTTACTGTTTTTCCTCTTTATTACGATGAAAATTGCAACCGCTATGATAATTACTGCCGCGGCGGCGATCACGATGAACGGAACCGGAGAAGGAGCGTTTTTCTCTTCCTGATCCGCAATATCACTCTTTACAAAGACGATATTTTTATTGACTGTCTCGCTTTCTGCCTCAGCCGTTGTTTCGGGTTCGTTTGTGGTTTGAGGTTCGGTCTCCTCGGGAGTGGCTTGTGTAGTCTCCTCTATACTGCTCTCGGGGGGCTCGCACTTGATAGGCTGAGGTGCGGAAGACGAAATATCATAGAAAGTACCGCCGATCTTTGCCGCATATTCCTCGGCAAAGGAGCCGGGAGTACCGTAGATATTTGCGAGATTTGTATTGTCCGAAAAAACAGAATTACCTATTATCTCAACGCTTGGATTTATCACAGCATTTGCGATAAGGTAGTTATAAGCGAACGTCCATGATTCGAGAGCCTGAACATTCCTTACATCTATCGTTCCTTCGATAGGCTCGCTTCCCTCGATATACACCGACTTCATATTAAAGCATCCTTCAAATGCTGCGGCATTAATTATTATACTCTCAACATTTGGGAGCTGTACCGTTTCAAGAGCCTCACATTCAGTAAAGGCATATTTACCGATAGTAGTAATATGCTCTGTTATAACAACGTGCTTTATCTGCTTCTTTATCGAGAACCAAGGCTGATTCTTTGAGCCGCCTCCGTGGTAGTTTACGATATCGTCTATAGCACCTGCGCCATAAACTGTCAGCGTTCCCGTTGCCTCATCAAAGCCGAATACCGCACGCGATCCGCAATATGGAAGGGTCGGATCTATGTAAACATAATATTCATATTTTTCATTTGGGTCATTAAGATTTATAAGATTATAAAGATTAAGCTTGGCATGCTCCTTAAGCTCCTCGGTAATATTGGTGGAATAGACGTTTTTTACCGTCATAGGCATACTGATCTCGAGAGTGTTTGGATTTTCGGGCATGATAACCTCTGTAATAGACGTTCCTATCATGCAATCCATAAATCTGGTAAGTCCTCTGAAATCCGCTCTGCCCTCTATCCTTTCCTTACCGTCACGCCAGATAGTTGTAAGATTGGGACAATTTTCAAATGCTCTCGGATCTATCTGCTTTACCTGCTTTCCGAGACGAACATCCTTCAGAGCAGGATAAGAATTAAAGGCATCTACCGTTATCTTGGCGATATTGTTGCCAACAATAATATGCTCGATAACATCCTTATAGTCCTTCCAGTTTATATCATCGCAATTGCTGATCGTACCCGTTTCATTATAAGATGTTGTAAGAGATGTAAATTCAAGGGTCTTCGTATCGTCATAATATGCCCAATATGTGTCAATGATTATCTTTTTGTTATATTCACCTGTGGAATGTCCCGAAATGGTAGCGTCCTTTGCGGTGGCACCGCCGGAAGATCCGGTATCAGGGTCTGTTTCGCCGCCGTCGGAGGGTGCTTCCTCGTCAGGAACGGGCAGAGGCGTCGTGATATCCGCACCGCTTTCAAGATCGATGAATTTATAGCTTTCAAAGGCTTCCTTCGAAACATTCGTTATGTTGTCACCAATCTTTATGCCTTCAAGGCTTGTGCATCCCTCAAAGGTGGAGGAATATATAACATACTCATTGGAATTTTTGGTATAAATGACACTTTTCAGAGAGGAACAGCCCTTAAAGAGATTTTTTGCAAAATTGTTAAGTCCCTTTCCGTTGTCGTTATCCTTTGTGTTGCATCCGGTAAAGTTTGCACAGCCCTCGATCTTGTTGCTGTCAGAGCCGAACCAAACCGACGTGAGATTTGTACAGCCCTCAAACAGACCGTATTTGTCGCCGCCTATCAGAATTCTTTGGCTGGCGGCAAAGTGAACACTTTTAAGCGCCGTCATTCCATAAAAGAGCTTGGCTTCATCGGTAACATTTCCGCTTTTATCTCTAACCTCAATAAGCTGTATCTTTCCGAATCTGCCAATTTCGATATGCTCTACCTCGGTGCGGTATTTATCGATAAAGTTTTGTATATCGTAGCTGCGGTTACCGTTTTCGTCCGGATCGGAGATAGGCATAAGCTCATACCATCCTTCCGAGCCCGCATACGTAATGGTCATAGTTTTGGTAGCTTCATCATAGACAAGCTTTGTAGGATAGCTGCCGCCCGAGGTAAATTCCTCGGCAGATATCAAAGGCATAGCGGCAAACACCGTTAAAATGAAGACTATAAGCGAAAATAACAGCTTTTTCATTAGTTTTTCTCCTTTATGAGTGTTATTTTGTAAAATTTGTAAAAATCGTTCCAAGGTATTGCATTTTTTGAGCATTTGTGATATAATATAATAAAATAGCGCCCCAAATATCCAGTATTTTGTTATCGAGGTGATTTTATGAAAGTAAAAAAGTTTCAAAAATATGTAAGCATTCCCACTAAAAACAACTGTGGAATAAAGCTTGTAGCAAAAGATGTGATAATGGACAGTTATCCTTTCCACCGTCATGATTTTTATGAGATCGAATGGATAGTCAGAGGAAGCGCGCGCCATGAATTTAACGGCGAAGTTTGCACAGAATCTGCAGGAACGGTCTTTTCTATGTCTCCCTCGGATTTTCACAGATATGAATTCATCGACCGCCCCACAATTCACATTATCAACATTGATTACAAAAATGTGCCAAAGGCGATACAACACATTCTCGCTAAGGCGGAATTTCCTCTGGTCGGGCATTTTTCAGAAAATGATCTCGCAGAAATCGAAAGACTTTTTTGGGAGCTTTATAAGCTGATAAACGAAACGGACGAAAAATTCTTGAGCGACAGAATAATCGGCTATACGCTGATCATTCTGAGTAAAATATTTAATTGCTCGGAATCAAAGAAACCCATCTCTAACAATAGCGGATATTATCACATAAAAAGGGCGATGGAATATATTGACAAGCATTATTCCCTGCATTTGTCGCTGGACAGTGTTGCGGATGCAGTGGCTGTTTCCTCTTGTCATCTCAGCAGGCTATTCAGAAAGACCTGCGGACTTTCCTTTGTGGAATATCTCACAGAATTCAGAATACAAAAGGCACAAGAGCTTTTGCTTGAAAGTGATAAAAGCGTATCTGAAATAGCTGATGACTGTGGATTTGGGTCGTTTTCTACCTTCTCCCGAAGCTTTAAGCAG
>JAFTXK010000077.1 GCA_017461635.1 Clostridia bacterium
CGGGGAAAAGTAACTAACAGCCTATGAGATCCTTCGCCGAGGCTCAGGATGACAATAAGGGATCGCCCACTTGGTTTTCTACTGTTAAGTCAACCGTGATTTAACGTAGGAAAAATTGCGAACAGTACAGTACTGTCATCCTGAGCCTCGGCGAAGGATCTCATAGGGGATTTACTAACTATTCGCTAAATTATTGTTTACACTTTAAAATCATCAATAAATATACGGTATCGCGCGGAATATTCCTTATAAACGTAAAATTAAGACTTTTTTAATGATTTACCTACTTTTATTTTAAGAATTTTTCTGTTAAAATATAAGCGAGGTGATGGACTATGAATTATATTCTTGTTTGCGATGACGAGCGTGATATTCGTTCTGCTCTGAAAATTTATCTTACCAATGAAGGCTACGGAGTTTATGAGGCTGAGAATGGAGCTCATGCTCTCAGTGTGCTCGAGGATCATTCATCCGAGATCAAGCTGATCCTTCTCGACATTATGATGCCGATCATGGACGGTATCACCGCCATGGCGAAAATGCGAGAAAGCTATAATATACCTGTTATTCTTCTGACTGCGAAGAGCGAGGATACCGACAAGGTGCTGGGGCTCAACGTGGGTGCGGATGATTATGTTACAAAGCCCTTTAATGTTATCGAGCTTCTTGCCCGTGTTCGTTCTCAGATAAGACGCTATACAATGCTTGGCGGCGAGAAGATAATTCCAAGAGCCGAAACCCTTTCGGCGTGCGGTATCGAGCTCGATATCCGCACTCGCGAGGTCAGTGTCTACGGAGAGCCCGTTACCCTCACTGCAACCGAATATGAGATCCTCAGGCTCTTTATGGAACGCCCGAACGAAGTCCTTTCAACCAAGGAGATCTACAGGCAGGTGTGGAAGAGTAACCCTATAGGCGAGGAAAATACCATCGCGGTTCATATCCGCCATCTGCGAGAGAAGATAGAGATCGATCCGGCAGAGCCCAGATATCTGAAGGTAGTATGGGGGCAGGGTTATAAGCTTGATATAAGGGAAGGTGGAGAAGGATGAGAAAAAGTATTATTGTTAAGGTTACGGCATTTATGCTCTGTACTTTAATGCTGATTTCGACTGCTCTTTCGGTTTTCGGCGTTATTGGACTATTGGCAGGGCAGTTCTATACGAAGCCTCTTGACGAGATCCGAAAGGATACGCTCCGGAGTACCATGAGCAGATACGCAACGGATGCGGCATATAACTATCATTATTCTTATGAAAATATGGAGGATTTTACCGCAAACAGAAATCTCTATTTTGAGATTCGCGATGCCATGGGCAGTATTGTTTATTCGAATTATGAAGGACAGAACGTCATCTTTACCGAACACTTCGGCGCATGGATCGAGGAATGGGAATATATTGGGGATCCTGCTGTGCCTGATACAGATCCTGTTGACACAGGAGCTTTTGAAGATACAGATACTGCCAATGTGACCGAGGCTGTGCCTGAAACCGACATTCCCGAGGATGAAACCGAGGTTACTGCGAATCCCCATGAAAGCGCCTTAGTTGATACCGGCGCGGAAAGCTTATATGATGAGTATTATGTAATTGGTCATGAAAAACTTGTCGTATATGAATATGATGTAACTGTGCATCTGCCAAATGAATTTTTTACCACCGATATCATTTCCTTTATAGATCACTGGATAAATGCTTTATATGAGATGAGAAACGGCATTTATATTGTCGGCGGTGTCAGCGCTCTTCTTTTTGTGATCTTCATGGTAATGCTTTGCTGTGTTTCGGGCTGGAAAAAGGGCGAAGATAAGCCGAGAACTTGTCTTTTTGATAAGATCCCGTTTGATATCTTCACTGCGGTCTATGTATTTATCTTCACAATTGCCATTGCATTCTTTTCTGATTTCTATTTTGAAGATTTTGAGTTTGTGATGTTCATTATTGCAGCCATCGTTATAGGCTCTGTACTGCTTATTTCCTATATTTACAGCTTTGCGGCAAGAGCGAAAACAGGCGAGCTTTTCAGAAATACCGTTATCTGGTGGATACTGAAAAATATCTTAAAATTCCTGCGCTTTATCTGCAGAGGTATCGGCAAGGTTCTTGCTAATCTTCCTCTTTACGGAAAGACCATACTCATTCTTATCACTTTAGGTATATGGACCCTGTTTTTGATGCTTCTGAACCCATATTATGTGCCTTTTGTTGTATTTTTATGGATCTGGGGCGGAACAATTATCGCTCTTCTTGCGTTATATATAACATATGGTCTTAATAAGCTGAAAAAGGGCGGAGAACGCATTGCCAAAGGGGATTATACACACAGGATCGATAAGAAACATATGCTTCCGTCCCTGCGCAGCCATGCCGATTCGCTGAATAATATAAGCGGCGGTATGTCAAATGCTCTTGAGGAGCGCCTTAAGAGTGAACGCTTCAAGACTGAGCTTATTACAAATGTTTCTCATGATCTGAAGACCCCTCTTACTTCTATTGTCAACTATATTGATCTGCTGAAAAACGAACGGACACAGAATGAGCCCGACGAAGAGAAGATAGAGGAATATATTGAGGTTCTCGACCGCCAGTCGGCGAGACTTCGCAAGCTTACCGAGGATCTTGTTGAGGCTTCCAAGGCTTCAACGGGCAATCTTGAGGTCAGCCCCGCGCCCATCGAGCTTGGGGAGATGATCTCTCAGACGCAGGGCGAATATGCTGAAAAGCTTTCTTCTCTCGGACTTGACCTCATAGTGCGTTTGCCCTCAGAACCGCTTACAATTATGGCCGACGGTAAGCACCTGTGGAGAATCTTTGACAATCTGATGAATAATATCGGCAAATATGCCCTTGGCGGAACGAGAGTTTATATCGACGTTTTCGAAAAGGTCGGAAAGGCTTATATCATCTTCAGAAATACATCTCGGTACGAGCTGAATGTCAGTGCCGAAGAGCTTACCGAAAGGTTCGTCAGAGGGGATTCTTCGCGCCACACGGAGGGAAGCGGACTTGGACTTTCCATTGCCCGCAGTCTTGCTGAGCTGAACGGCGGAAAGCTTGACATTTATATTGACGGTGATCTTTTTAAGGTCGTTATCGGTTTTGACACCATGAAAAAGCCACCGAAAGGAATTGACGGAGAAAAGAATGATTTCGTTTAAAGAATCTGAAAATACCAAAAGCACCGTGCGGACATTTTTGTCCGCATTCGGTGCTGTGATGGGTATAATTTTTTTAATACTTGTGTTTGCAGGCTGCGGCGACAGACAGACGGTGGATCTTACCTACCGCCGTGCGGCTGTCCTCCATGCTGACGGCGAGGTCGGTGCGATTGAGCATATAGAAAATGATGCTGAAGAAGAATTGAAGCTTCATGCTGCTCAGGCATTTATCTACGATGCTGATCTCGGAAAATATTTATATCTGCGCGGCTCGGACAAGATACTCTATCCTGCGAGTACAACGAAATTGCTTACCGCACTTTATGCTCTGGAGCTTCTTTCGCCCGAGGAGCTTATAACCCCGGGCGAAGAGCTTACGTTTAAGAACGAACAGTCTGCAATTGCATTTATAAAAGAGCATCATACGCTGTCTGTGGAAATGCTGATCGAGGGAATGATGCTCCCTTCGGGCGGGGATGCGGCTTATGCTCTTGCGGCGGCTGGGGGATATGCGCTTTCGAAGGCTGATATTTCCGCTTCTGAGGCTGTTGATCTGTTTATCCAAGGCATGAACGAATATGCAAAAGAGATCGGTATGTGCGGCAGTAATTTTACCTCTCCCGACGGTTTCCATGATCCCGAAAATTATTCCACCCTTGAGGATATGACTATCCTTGCGCTGGCGGCTTCGAAAAATGAGATAATAATGAAGTATGCTTCTCTCCCTTCGGCGAGCGTGACCTATGCCAGCGGACATACAAATACATGGCGCAATACCAACCGCATGCTCCATGAGGAGGATGAATATTATTCTCCATATGTAACAGGGCTGAAAACGGGTACGCTTGAAGGCAATAGCTGTCTTATCTGCACATTCAGCATTAATGGGAAAAATTATATCGCCGGTGTTTTCTCGGAAAAAACAGAAGAACTGCGCTATATAGATATGAAAGATATAATCGCCTTCTGCGAGGATAGAGAAAGTAGCGATAGACAATAATTTAGCGAATAGTTAGTTAATCCCTATGAGATCCTTCGCCGAGGCTCAG
>JAFTXK010000078.1 GCA_017461635.1 Clostridia bacterium
AGTCTTTTCAGCATCATAGACTGCGAGAGCACGCAGCTCGGATGCACGTTTTTCTGTTTTCTCGCAAAGTGAATCGCGGTGATTCATAAGCTCTGCGGCGGCATCTGTCAGCTCTTTTTCGTCGGTTTTTGCTGCGTCAAAGGATGCAAACTGGTCGGCATATTTGAGAAACGCCGTTACCTTAGGGTCATATGAAAGTCCTATGGCGGGTACTCCTGCCGCACTTGCATATATCAGCATATGAAGTCTCATTCCGATGACGAAAGACATATCCCGAACCAGAGCAATTACCTCTCTTGCCGCAAGTCCGCGAAGGAAGGGACATTCTTTGCCTGTCCGTTTCTCCACCAATTCCTTGACATCGAGACAGATCTGATCATCCAGACTGCGCTGAACGGGGATAAACACAGGAGTTTTACCAAGTGTTTCGCTGATACCCGATATAGCATCTGCCATTCGTCCGATAAATTCGCTTCTGTCTGAAGCATCGGCAGATGTGCGGAGATTCTGCCATTCGCGAAGGGAAACCGCAAAGCACTCGGAGGGATCGCCGATGCAGGCACTTTCAAAAATATATATCTTTCTCGCATCGGTTTGGGGTGAAAGCGTCAGTGCGGGATCGGCAGTTACGCGGATATTCTCCAAAACATCTTTTTCAAGTCCGATCTCGCCGAGAAAATCATAGGATGAAGGCTCGCGCAGGCTGATATCATCCACTTCGCGGAGAACCTTTTTTACCTTTTCATGGCTTCTTTCACCGTAAAGAGGCCCGATACCGTTGGCATATATCATAACGGGAAGCCCCATGCGCTTTGCAAGCTTGATGATCTGAATATAGTATTCAAGGGATTTTGCACTGGTATTATTCTGGAAAAGCGAACCGCCGCCGCTGATCAGAAGCTTTGCATGCCTGAACTCTCTGATAACGGCGAAAATATTGAATCTTCCAACGCATTTTACCCCGTATTTTCGGCACATTTTTTTCGGATTGCGGGTAAGAGCCGTGATCCGAACATTGGGATCGAGAGACCGAAGATTATTAATTATCGAGATAAGGAGCGAATCATCTCCCATGTTTCCAAAGCCATAGTAGCCGGAAAAGACGATATCACCGTATTTTTTATAGTCATAGGGATAAAGGGAAGAATAAACCGCCTTGCAGTCCTTTGCCATTCTTGCCGCAGAGTAATTTTCCTCTATTATCCTGCGGTTTTTCTCCCCGATCTCGGAAAATTCATCCGCACTAAGATCAAGCAAACGGCAAAGATCGCGTCTCAGCAGCTCTTCTGTAGTTTCCTCACATCCGCGGCAGCAGAAATTTGTGGCAACGGCGATATCCATGTTTTCCTCGCCGAGAAGCCCGATATAACCCTCATTTCCCGCAATTACAACAGGCTTTGATGCGCTCATCGCTTCGAGAACAGCTCTCGAAACACCAACAAAAATATCGCCGAGAGCAATGAGCTTATTAATATCGGTTCTTGCACCTGTCATATGCACGAATTTTGTGCCTGCGGCTGTATTTGCCGCTTCTGCCAGGCTGTTTACATATTCAAAATCGTTTCCGCCTCCGACTATAACTATCTGAAGATCACCGTATTTTTCCTTAAGCGACGGAGCTATGATCGCAAGCATTCTTGCGGCGGCGCTCCTGTCGGTATCCATGCGGCTGACATAGACGATCGTACGTCTTTTTGGGGGCAATCCCAGCTCCGCGGCAACAGACGTGCAATCTGTATCGGCAGAAAATTTATTCATATCAACGCCGTTTATCGTCACCGAAATATTATCTGCAAAAACACCGTAATTATCGATAACGTACTGCTTGATATCCTCGCTGACGGCAATTGTTTTCTCGCCCCAATCGGATATTCTTTTCCAAACCGCATTTACATCAAAGACCCAGTGCGCCGAGCAGACAAAGCGAAAATGCAGACGGCGATGGAGAAGTCCGCAGATGAATGCGGGGATTCTCGCATGGGCATGGACGATATCGATTTTTTCCTTTTTGATCAGCTTCCGCAGACCAAAATAGCTTTTTATAACCGAAAAGGGATTTTTGGTATGGAGAGGGAGAGTCACATGGCGTATACCGCATTCTTCAAGCTCTTTAACGTAAACTCCTCCGCGGGATGCAACTATAATATCTTCGCCCATAGCCTTAAGAGCCCGCGAAAGCTCCAGAACATGAGTTTCTGCTCCGCCGATGTCAAGCCCCATCAGCGTCATAAGAATTTTCATAAATCTTTCCTTTATTTGTAGGGGCGCACCTTGGTGCGCCCGATATTTTTATTATTTTTCGAGGCTCTTAAGATAAGCGATAGATTTTTTCACGGTGTCGCTATAGCTGTCGCCCCAGTCTCCTTCAAGGGAAATGTTGCGGGCTTCATAGCCGATCTCGTCCAGTATCTTGAAGAATTTTCTGTAAAGAGCGTCATCGCCGTCGGTGGGCAGAGGATAAATTCTGTTATTTGTGGGGCTGGCGATATGTACATGGCTGACATATCCCTTGTACTCGCGAAGCTCCTCAACGGGAGTTCCCATTACGGCAACATGATAGAGGTCAACAAGAAGTCTGATATGGGGATCGTTAATAGCCTTTACATATTCCATAGCCTCGGCGCATGTATTGATGATATTAGTTTCTGCGGCACGGAGCTCTTCTATACCAATAATAATTCCATACTGCTTAACTACGGGAATTACAAGATCGCCGAGAAAATGAAGAATATCCTCCTTGGCTCTTTCTCTGTCATATCCCTCGGGAACATTTCTTGATCCGCCGCTTCCGAAAATAACGCTCTTAAAGCCAAGCCTTGCTGTGCGCTCAAAGTTCCTTTCAAGATAGTCCTTGATCTTCTCGTCATTCATATCAGGACCGCAAGTCTTTATAGCCGCTGGCATAAATCCGTTGCAGGAGGCACAGACAAGACCGTTTTCTCTGAAGGTTCTTTCAAATTCATTGAGCTGAGCGTCGGTTTTTTCCGACATGCCGGCAAAACCCGTTTCAACAAAATCATAGCCAAGCTCTGCGAGAAGCTTTACTCTGTCAAGCTCTGTAAGATCAACACAAGCACCAAAATTAAATTTCATTTTTAAACACTCCTTTTTTGTCAATTTTTATGACATTTCATGGGCAGGTACGACCTGCCAAAATCTCTCATCATAATCTTACCATATCTATGTTATACTGTCAAGAATTTTTTGTCATTTGAAGCAAAAAAGCAAGATATATCATGTATATTGAGCCTAAAAAAAGATGTCGCCTACCGCGACATCTTTTATTTTTTAAAGCTCTGCGATAACCTCGACCTCAACAAGTGCTCCCTTGGGGAGAGCCTTTGCCGCAACGCAGCTGCGGGCGGGCTTTGAGGTGAAATATTTGCCGTAGATCTCATTGAAAGCGGCAAAATCAGCGATATCAGCGAGGAAGCATGTGGTCTTGACAGCCTTATCCATGCTTGTTCCTGCCGCCGCGAGAACTGCTGTGAGATTCTTCATGACCTGCTCGGTCTGTCCTGCTATGTCCTTTGCCACGATGTCGCCTACTGCGGGATCTATTGCGATCTGTCCGGATGTGAACACCATATTTCCTACGACCATTGCCTGGGAATAGGGTCCGATGGCACTCGGTGCTTTATCTGTTGCTATAATTTTTGCCATGATTTTTCTCCTAATTAACAATAATTTAGTGAATAGTTAGCCCATTCCACATGAGATCCTTCGTCGAGACTCAGGATGACAGGGAAGTTTTTCTCATATTTTAAATCAGCTTAAAACCAAAATCGGTGAGAGCCTTCTTTATCTGCTCGATATGCTCGAAATTGCGTGTTTCAAGGATGATACGCAGATAGCACCCGTTGACATCCGAGCCCTCGTTTGCGCGTTCGTGGTGAACGGAGATTACATTGCCGCCGAGATCTGCGATGATGCGGGAAACATTCTTAAGCTGTCCGGGTTTATCCACCAGCTCTATCATGAGCTGAGCGCTTCTGCCCGACATGAGCAGACCGCGCTTGATAACGCGTGAAAGGATGGTAACGTCAATATTACCGCCCGAAAGCAGACAAACGACCTTCTTGCCTGCGATATCGACCTTTCCGAACATTGCCGCCTCAACCGATACCGCGCCCGCGCCCTCTGTGACCAGCTTATGCTGTTCCATAAGTGCGAGGATAGCCGCGGAAATTTCGTCATCTGTAACGGTAACGATCTCGTCAACGTACTGACGGCAAAGCTCATATGTAAGATTGCCCGGACATTTCACCGCGATACCGTCTGCAATGGTGGAAACGCTTTGAAGCGTCTCGATCCTTCCGTCATGGAGCGAATTTGCCATAGAGGGCGCACCGCTTGCCTGAACGCCGTAGACCTTAACATTCGGATTCAGCATTTTCATTGTATATGCAACGCCGGAAATAAGTCCGCCGCCGCCGACGGGAACGATCACGGCATCGATATCCGCTATCTGTTCCGCAATTTCAAGGGCAATAGTACCCTGACCTGCAATAACGTCCTCATCATTGAAGGGATGGATAAAGGTATAGCCCATTTCATCACGAAGCTCCAGCGCCTTGTTGTATGCATCGTCATAAACGCCTTCAACGAGACAGACCTCTGCACCGTAACTTTTTGTTGCCTCAACCTTTGAAATTGGTGCGCCATCGGGCAGGCAGATAACTGCCTTTATGCCGTTTTTCTGTGCCGCAAGAGCAACGCCCTGAGCGTGGTTTCCCGCACTGCAGGCAATAACGCCGCGCGCCTTCTCCTCCTCGGAGAGCTTTGACATCTTATAGTATGCGCCTCTTACCTTAAATGAGCCCGTGATCTGCAGATTCTCTGTTTTAAGATATATCTCTGCATCTTTTCTCAGCTTCGGCGCATAGATCACATCTGTCTTTCTGACCACGTTCTTCAGCGCATAGCTGGCTTTATACACATTATCGAGTGTCATCACTTGTTATCACCTCTTATCAAATCAAACTTTCGATAAACTGCTCTGCGCATCTTGCGCTTCTGTAGCCACGGCTGAGGGCAAAAGCCTCTGCCTTCTGCTCGATCTCGGGAGTTACCTCAATTCCGTTGCGCTCCGCCAGCTCATGGATGATCTCCAGATAGAGCTTCTTTTCGGGCTTTGCAAAAAGAATAGAAAGACCGAAGCGAGCGGAAAGAGAAAGATTTTCCTGCATAGTGTCATTTCTGTGAACATCATCACCGGTTCTGTCGGAAAAAGTCTCCTTTATGATATGCCTACGATTGCTTGTGGCATAAATGACCGCATTCTTAGCCTTTGCGCTTGCCGAGCCTTCAAGGGTCGCCTTCAGCATACTGAAATCATCATCTCCATTAAACGAAAGATCATCTATGAAAATGATAAATTTAAGAGGATTTCCGCTTATCTCACCCATCACTTTGGGGAGAAGGAGAAGCTGATTTTTTCTGATCTCAATAAGGCGAAGTCCCTCTTCAAAGAAGTTATTAGCAACGGCCTTGACTGTTGAGGATTTACCCGTTCCGGCGTCGCCGTAAAGCAGGATATTTGCCGCAGGCTTGCCCGCAAGGAACGCCTGAGTATTATTCATGACCTTCTGTCTTTCGTCCTTATAGCCGACGAACTTATCAAGAGTTATGCGGTCTGCGCTGGCGATGGGAACTATAGTTCCGTCATCTTCCACGTAGAACATTCCGTTTGAAGCAAAAATGCCGTAGCCGTATTTGCCGATGCTGCCGAGCCTGCTTTCGTATTCGGCTTTTATATCTGCCTTGCCGTTTTCATATGAAGGGATAAACTCATCTGTTCCCATATCCTCGGCAAAATCTATGGCTGTAAGAGCGGCAAAATCAGTAAGCACATCAAGCTCATGCTCCACCGCCGCCCACATACACGGGCTGATCTTTTCCATATTTCCCACGGCTCTGACGTAAACATTCTCGTCCTCAAAAACCAGGCTTCTCACGCAATCTGTTAGAGACGCGCCCCCTTTATAGATCTCGGAAACGAAAGAGGCATATTTGCGAAGCTTTTCGTCGGTCTCCGCCGCCTTTGCGTATTCAAAAAATCTCTTATAGAGGGGCTTTTCAAGCATTCCGCCGAAAACGGAAAAGGAGCAAAGTCCCAAATAAATCTTATTTATCTTTGTCATAATATACTCAGATATTTTCAATTATTTTGTCTGTGATCTCTGTTGTGGAAAGGCTGTTTTCGCCGTGAGCGATATCGGCTGTTCTGTAGCCCGCTTCAAGAACCTTATCAACAGCATTCACGATGCAGTCATGCTCTGCGGTGAGACCGAAGGAATAGAGAAGCATCATGCCGGCAGAAAGGATGGTTGCAATGGGATTTGCAAGACCCTTGCCTGCAATATCGGGAGCGGAGCCGTGGATAGGCTCATAAAGACCTCTCTTCCCTTCGCCAAGGGATGCGGAGGGGAGCATACCGATAGAGCCTGTGATCTGAGAAGCCTCATCTGAAAGAATATCTCCGAACATATTGGAGGTTACGATAACATCAAACTGTGCAGGATTGCGAACGAGCTGCATAGCGGCGTTATCAACCAACATATCTGTACATTCAACCTCGGGATATTGCTCTGCTATCTCATGAACGACCTTTCTCCAAAGTCTGGAGGATTCAAGGACATTAGCCTTGTCGATGCTGATGAGCTTGCAGCGTCTCTTCTTTGCGGTCTCAAAAGCAACTCTTGCAATACGCTCGATCTCCATACGGCTGTAGCACTCCGTGTCGTATGCTTCCTCGCCGTATTTGCCCTCTCTCATTCCGCGCTCGCCGAAGTAGATACCGCCGGTGAGCTCGCGGACGATCATGATGTCAAATCCATTTTCAACTATATCGGAACGAAGAGGACAATCGTCTTTAAGAGCGCTGTAGAGCTTTGCGGGACGAAGATTTGTGAAAAGTCCCATTGCCTCTCTTATGCCGAGAAGTGCTTTTTCGGGACGGATGTTTCCGGGGAGAGTATCCCACTTGGGACCACCAACCGCACCGAGAAGAACGCTGTCGGATGCAAGGCATCCACTAACAGTCTCTTCGGGCAAGGGCTTGCCATGCTTATCAATAGCGATACCGCCTATATCATATGCTGTGAAATTAAATTCATGTCCGAATTTCTTGCCGATGACCTCCAGAACTCTGACCGCGCTGTCAACGATCTCCGGACCTATTCCGTCACCTTTAAGAAGTGCTATATTGTATTTCATGTTTTTCTCCTTATTTTATCTCGCCCTGCTTGATGGCTTCAACGAGGCCGCCGCAGTTAATAATCTTTTCGATAAATTCGGGAAAGGGCTTGGTATTGAAGCTTTCACCTGTGGTCTTATCGAAAATTATGCCTCTGTCAAGGTCTGCTTCAACCTCATCGCCCTCTCTGATCGCCTTTGCAGCTTCGGGACATTCGACGATGGCAAGACCGATATTTATAGAGTTGCGATAGAAGATTCTCGCGAAGCTCTCCGCGATAACGACGGATATTCCGCTCTCCTTTATGGCAATGGGAGCGTGCTCACGGGAAGAACCGCAGCCAAAATTCGCACCTGCAACCATAATGTCGCCTGCCTGAACCTTTTTGACAAAATCCTTATCGATATCCTCCATGCAGTGAGAAGCAAGCTCCTTTTTGTCAATGGTGTTAAGATATCTTGCGGGAATAATAACGTCTGTATCGACATTGTCACCGTATTTAAGCACTTTACCTGTAAAAATCATTCTGCGTTTCCTCCTTTCAAATCTTTGCGGGGTCTGCTATCTTGCCTGCGATTGCACTTGCCGCCGCAACCGCGGGGCTGGCAAGATAAACTTCACTTGTTACATCGCCCATACGTCCAACGAAATTGCGATTTGTTGTTGCAACCGCTCTCTCGCCTGCGGCAAGAATTCCCATATATCCGCCAAGACAAGGACCGCAGGTAGGTGTTGAAACAACGCATCCTGCCTCAATGAAGATCTTCAGCAGTCCGTTTTCCATTGCCTTCAGATATATGTCCTGAGTCGCGGGAATGATGATGGCACGAACATTCTTTGCAACCTTCTTGCCCTTCAGTATCATTGCGGCTTCCTCAATATCCTTATAGTGACCGTTTGTGCAGGAGCCGATAACGACCTGGTCGATAACGACATCGCCAACCTCGTCGATTGTGCGTGTATTCTCGGGCAGATGAGGGAATGCAACGGTGGATTTGATAGCGGAAAGATCAATTTCGATAACCTCATCATATTCTGCATCCGGATCTGCAGTATATACCACGGGCTTTCTTGTGGAATGCTCTGCTATATATCTGAGAGCCTCCTCGTCAGCCTCGAAAATACCGTTCTTTGCGCCGGCTTCGATCGCCATATTGCAAATTGTAAGTCTGTCATAGATGGTGAGCGACTTAACGCCCTCGCCGACAAATTCCATAGACTTATAAAGTGCGCCGTCAACGCCTATCTTGCCGATTATATGTAGGATAACATCCTTACCCGAAATATGCTTATTCAGCTTACCACGAAGCACAAATTTGATAGCGGAGGGGACCTTGAACCAAGCCTTGCCTGTTGCCATGCCTGCCGCCATGTCGGTTGAGCCGACACCCGTAGAGAATGCGCCGAGTGCGCCGTATGTACAGGTATGGGAATCCGCGCCTATAACAACATCACCTGCAACCACAAGACCCTTTTCGGGAAGCAGAGCATGCTCGATGCCCATTCTTCCAACGTCATAGAAGTGAGTTACCTCCTTCTCGTTACAGAAATCACGGCACATCTTGCACTGCACAGCCGCCTTGATATCCTTATTGGGGGCAAAATGATCCATTACCATGGTCACCTTGTCCTTATCATAAACATTTTTTACGCCGATGTTATTAAACTCACGGATAGCAACAGGGGAAGTGATATCATTTCCCAGAACTCTGTCAAGCTCGCAAAGGATGAGCTGACCTGCCTCAACCTTGTCGAGACCTGCGTGCGCCGCAAGAATTTTTTGCGTCATTGTCATAGACATAGCATTTATTTCCTTTCAAAATCATTAAAAATTGCCTTTATATATATAAGATGCTGCTTTTTTCAGCTCGATCATATCACTATCGGAGACATTTTCGATCGAAACATCAATATTTGCGGGATCAATGCCAAATATTTTGGAAAAGATCGTCAGTGCCGCTATCGTACTGCCGCAAAGGTCGGGATGCAATTTGTCATCCTTATATAATCTCACATCCGAATTTTCGGAAGCATACGAAATTGCCGCTCCCGCATAGCAAACGGGAATATCAAGCTCTTTGCCCATATCGGCATAAGCGGCACGAAGCTTCATTTCCATTTCGGGCATATCTTTTCCGAACTTTATAAGCTCCGGATGACCGTCAGAGAGGGCACAGGGCTCATAGAGATATGTCTGTGCGCCGTTTGCCGTTATCATTTTATAAAGCTTTCGCACAGCATCTTGAAAAAGCCGGGGCTCGGTTATAGGATAGCGTCCATATTCCTGAATAATAACGATATCATATTTGTTGTTCTCAAAAGCAGACTTTACCTTTGCACCGTATTCGTTATTTTCATCGGCAAACTGATAAAGATGATATCCGCCTTTTGTTATCGATGTAACTTCCGCCTCTTTTCCGCAAGCCTTTGCAATGGCGGAAAAGATCACCTCGGGCATATCGTTATAATATGTTAAGCTGTTTCCGATAAATAAGATTTTCATGATTACTTATTTATGATAGCACCCTTGTCGGCTGAGCTTACCATTGCCGCATAGCGCTTCAGATAACCATTCAGGTTTTCCTTCTTCTTTATGGGCATTTCAGCCTTTCTCTTTGCTATTTCTTCGTCCGAAACCTTAAGAGAAATGCGGTATTCGGGGATATTGATGGAGATAATATCGCCGTCCTTTACATAAGCGATAGTGCCGCCCGAGACAGCCTCAGGAGAAACATGACCGATAGAAGCACCGCGTGTTGCGCCGGAGAAACGACCGTCTGTAATAAGAGCCACATCCTTATCAAGACCCATACCTGCAATTGCCGAGGTGGGAGAGAGCATCTCTCTCATGCCGGGACCGCCCGAAGGACCTTCATAGCGGATAACAACAACGTCACCCTTTACGATTTTTCCTGCGTAAATTGCCGAAATAGCCTCTTCCTCGCTCTCATAGACCTTTGCAGGACCTTCGTGAACGAGCATTTCGGGAGCAACTGCGCTTCTCTTAACAACACATCCGTCGGGAGCAAGATTACCCTTCAAAACCGCAATACCGCCTGTTTTTGTAAAGGCTGTTTCGGGTGTTCTGATGGTCTCGGGATCGCGGTTATAAGCATCAGCAATATTTTCAGCCATCGTCTTGCCTGTTACGGTCATAACAGAGGTATCAAGCAGACCGAGCTTGTCAATTTCACGGAGCACTGCGTAAACGCCGCCTGCTTCGTTAAGGTCTTCCATATATGTAGGACCTGCGGGCGCAAGATGGCAGAGGTTGGGAGTAACCTCGCTTATTCTGTTTACTTCTTCAAGATCAAATTCAACGCCGCATTCGTTTGCGATTGCGGGCAGATGAAGCATACTGTTTGTTGAGCATCCCAGAGCCATGTCCGCTGTGATTGCATTCTTTATTGCCGCCGCTGTCATGATGTCACGGGGACGGATATTCTTCTTTATCAGCTCCATAACCTGCATGCCTGCGTGCTTTGCCAGCTCTATTCTTGCGGAATAAACTGCAGGAATAGTGCCGTTTCCGCGCAGACCCATGCCGAGAACCTCAGTGAGACAGTTCATGGAGTTTGCTGTATACATACCCGAGCAAGATCCGCAGGTGGGGCAAGCCTTATTTTCAAATTCACAGAGCTTATCCTCGCCGATATTTCCTGCCTTATATGCGCCGACAGCCTCAAACATTGCCGAAAGACTTCTCTTCTTGCCGTCAACTCTGCCTGCCAGCATAGGACCGCCGCTGACGAAAACGGTTGGGATATTAAGTCTCGCCGCCGCCATAAGCAGACCCGGTACATTCTTATCGCAGTTGGGGATCATAACAAGTCCGTCAAAGCCATGCGCCATGACCATTGCCTCTGTTGAATCGGCAATGAGGTCTCTTGTTACAAGTGAGTACTTCATGCCGACATGACCCATTGCAATACCGTCGCAGACAGCGATCGCAGGGAACATGATAGGCGTTCCGCCTGCCATTGCAACACCCAGCTTAACGGCCTCGGTGATCTTATCCAGATTCATGTGTCCGGGTACTATTTCATTATACGAGCTGACAATACCGATGAGAGGTCTGTCCATTTCTTCCTTTGTAAGTCCGAGCGCCTTGTAGAGCGAGCGGTGAGGCGCATTGTGCGCGCCGTTTACTATCGTATCTTTGATCATAATTCTATTCCTTCCTTTGAAAAGTGCGTTATTGTTCACGGAAACGGGCGAGATAGCTCTCGTCAATTTCCACGGACAATAATTATTGACATTTTTCGCCCCTTATGATATAATCTTACCCGGAAACCTCGGTTTCCCGGAGAGTACCATAAAACGGTGGCGGTTGCTTCCTTATTTTTGAGGAAGTGTAAATCTTTTTGCCTTCCTCACACGAGGGAGGTGATGAAAGTGGATAATGTTACGTGGAACGATCTTATTCAGATCGCATTTCTTGTCTTTGCCATTTTATCTTGTTTTTATAACAAAAAAAGATAACCGCCCAGCTTCCAAAATGTGCGGTTATCTTTAATCGTAAACTTGGGAAGCAACCGTCACACGGTGCTCTCCGTTACTATTATAACCGACTTATCGTTTTTTGTCAATAGTTTAATTATAAAAAACAGTACTTTTGCTAAGTTTTCATATTGTCTCACATATATGGCACTATTGACGACTGTATTGACAAAAATCGTCAAATATGATATACTTACCTTGGAGACCCGAAAGGCTCTCCCGGAGAGTGCCATATAACGGTGGCGGTTGCTTCCCTTAACGGGAACGCAGATTTTTTTTTGTTTGCCTTCCCGAGAGGGGAGGTGATGCTGTGTATTTAACACTTGAGCAGTTATTCCTGATTTCAGGTTTTATACTTGCCCTTCTTACTTACATTGACAATCATAACAAAAAGAAATAACCGCCTCTGCTTCGAAACGTAGGCGGTTAAATCTTTTAACTTAAGCGTGGAAGCAACCGTCATCGGTGCTCTCCGTTACTATTATAACCGACTTATCAATTCTTGTCAATAGTTTAATTATAAATTTTTTAACAATTCCGGCACAGGGGGCTTTTCTTTTATGAAAAAGCCCCCGATGCGTTTGGTGTCAAATATATCAGTTATTGATAAACTTTTCTTCGTCAGCCCAGCTATAGAGCTTTCTGATGTCCTTACCAACAACCTCGGAGGGATGCTCTGCGGCGATCTTACGCATAGCGTTAAAGTGAACCTGAGCACCTGCATCCGACATATCAAGCAGGAAGTCCTTTGCAAATGTACCGTCCTGGATATCGGAAAGGATCTTCTTCATTGCCTTCTTTGTGTCCTCGGTGATGATCTTGGGACCTGTGATATAGTCGCCGTATTCAGCAGTGTTGGAGATAGAATATCTCATACCCTCAAAGCCGCTCTGGTAGATAAGGTCAACGATGAGCTTCATCTCATGGATGCACTCAAAATAAGCGTTTCTGGGGTCATAGCCTGCCTCAACGAGAGTTTCGTAGCCTGCCTGCATAAGTGCGCAAACACCGCCGCAAAGAACTGCCTGCTCGCCGAAGAGGTCTGTCTCTGTCTCTGTACGGAAGGTTGTTTCAAGAACGCCTGCTCTTGCGCCGCCGATACCGAGCGCATATGCAAGACCGATCTCAAGAGCGTCGCCTGTAGCGTCCTGCTCAACTGCGATAAGACAGGGAACACCCTTGCCTGCCTGATACTCACTGCGAACAGTGTGACCGGGACCCTTGGGAGCGATCATGATTACATTAACATTCTTGGGAGGCTTGATGCAGCCGAAATGGATATTGAAGCCGTGAGCGAATGCGAGAGTCTTGCCCTCTGTGAGGTTAGGCTCAATGCTTTCCTTATATAGCTTAGCCTGCTTTTCGTCATTGATAAGGATCATGATAAGATCCGCAGCCTTTGCAGCGTCAGCACTTGTCATAACCTTAAGACCTTGGCTTTCAGCTTTTGCCCAGCTCTTTGAGCCCTCGTAAAGACCGACGATAACGTTAACACCGGATTCCTTAAGATTGAGTGCATGAGCGTGACCCTGAGAGCCGTAACCGATAATAGCGACCGTTTTGCCGCTCAGCTTATTCAGATCACAATCCTGCTGATAGTAAATGTTTGCCATGATAAATTTTCTCCTTTTATGTAAATAAAAATTTTATTGTTTCTTTGCCTTCCCTGCAAGGGAAGGCTTTTTATTTGTTGAGAAGCGTACCTGCGCCTCTTTCAAGGGCTACGATACCCGTGCGGCACATTTCAAGGATGCCGTAGGGCTCCATGAGCTTAACAAAAGCATCTATCTTTGTGGGGTCGCCCGTGATCTCGATGCAAAGTTCGGTTGCGGTATAGTCGATCACCTTTGCTCTATACACATTTGTCGCATCCAGCACATCCGAGCGTGTTTCACGGTTATTTTTAACCTTAATGAGCATCAGCTCGCGGGTAATCGGCGCATCGTCCAGAACCTCCACCTTTTTGACGTTATAGAGCTTCTTCATCTGATTTATCATCATCTGTCTCATATAATCGTCGCCGTCAAGTGTGATGGTGATACGGGAATAATCGGGGTTTTCCGTTTCGCCAACGGTCAAAGCGTCGATGTTGAAGCCGCGGCGGGTGAACATGCTGGTAACTCTTGTCAGAACGCCGGCTTTGTTATCAACATAGACCGCAATTACAAACTTACTCATTGCCTTCACCCTCCTTATTTACAATAATATCATCAATAGAGCCGCCGGGAGGAAGCATGGGAAGAACAAATTCGTCCTTATCGATAAGAGTATCGATGATAACAGGTCTGCCTGCCGCTAGAGCATCCTCAAATGCCTTTGCAAACTCGTCCGGAGTAGCCGCTCTTACGCCGATAGCGCCAAAAGCCTCTGCCAGCTTAACGAAATCGGTCTGTCTGCCGAGCACGGTGTTTGAATATCTCTTTCCGAAGAAGAGTGTCTGCCACTGGCGAACCATTCCGAGAACGCCATTGTTCATAAGAACGATAACAACAGGGATATTATAAGAAACCGCCGTTGCAACCTCATTGAGATTCATGCCGAAGCTTCCGTCGCCCGTGATAAGGACTGTAGGATCGCCGCTTCCGACCATTGCGCCGAGAGCCGCACCGAGACCGAAGCCCATTGTTCCAAGTCCGCCCGAGGAAACAAAGCGTCTTGGACCGTCAAAATCCGCATACTGCGCCGCCCACATCTGATGTTGTCCAACATCGGTTGCGATAACGGTATGCGCAGGCTTCTTTTCGTTGATAATATCAAGAACCTTTTTGGGCGTAAGCGCGCCCTTGGCTCTTTCCTCTGCCTTCTTTTCAAGGTCTGCCTCGCGAGCCTTCAGAGACCCAACAAGCTCGTTCCATTCGGGATGCTTTGCCCGAGGGAGAGCCGCCGCGATTCTCGTAAAGGAATCGTAAACATCGGCAACGATACCGAGATCAACATTTATATTCTTATTTATCTCCGCAAAATCGGGATCAAGCTGAATTATCTTACTGTTCTTTGCAAATTTTGCCGCATTTCCCGTGGCTCTGTCGCTGAAACGAACTCCAACCGCCAAGATAAGGTCGGAATCCTTTTGCGCCAAGGATGAAGCGAAATGACCGTGCATACCCTGCATACCGAGGAAGCGTTCACAGCTATTTGGAATAGCGGAAAGTCCCATAAAGGAGCATCCGATATAAGCATCGATCTTTTCGGCAAGAGCCATTATCTCCTTGCCCATTCCCAGACCTGCCGCGCCGCCGCCGATATAGATATAGGGGCGCTTTGCCTCCTTTATCATATCAACCGCCGCATCGATCTCGCTCTGCTCAGCCTTTGGCAGAGGGATCTTGGGAGCGACCGGCTGAATCTCAAAATCGTATTCCGCGATCTGAACATCCTTCGGAACATCGATAAGAACGGGGCCCGGTCTGCCGGATTTTGCAATGCTGAATGCCTCGCGGATGGTGTCTGCAAGATCAGCAATATTTTTAACTATGTAGTTATGCTTTGTGATTGGAAGCGTAACGCCTACGATATCTATCTCCTGGAAGCTGTCACGTCCGAGGAGAGGGCAGGGAACATTTCCCGTGATGGCAACCATCGGAACAGAATCAAGCATTGCTGTTGCGATACCTGTAACAAGATTTGTCGCACCGGGGCCCGAGGTTGCAATGCAAACGCCGACCTTGCCGGTAGCTCTCGAATAGCCGTCGGCGGCGTGTGCCGCACCCTGCTCGTGAGCTGTTAAAATGTGATTTATTCTGTCGCTGTTTTTATAGAGGGCGTCATAGATATTTAGTACCTGACCGCCCGGATAACCGAAAACATCGGTAACGCCCTGCTCAATGAGGGTGTTTACGATGATCTCCGCACCTGTCATTTTCATTGGAGTGTAGTCCTTTCTATGGAATTATTTATGCGCGTCCATCAGTCTGTTGACTGCGCTCACAAGAGCTCTTACCGAGGCCTTGATGATATCATGGCTTATGCCCGTACCCCAGTAGATCTCATCATTATATTTAATGCTGACATAGGATGCCGCCTTTGAGCTGGATTTGCCTTCAAGGGCGTGCTGTGTATAGCTTTCGAGGACATAATCAAGTCCTGTGAGAGAATGAATCGCGTTTGAAACCGCGTCAAGACGTCCGTTACCCATTTTGGTAAGCTCGATCTCCTTACCTGCCAGAACTATGTTGCAGTTTGCACGGATATCCTCGCCTACGTCCTCATATACCGCCTTCTTCACCTCGATATTTGTCGTCAGATTGACAAAGTCACGCATAAAGATGTCATAAACCTCGCTCGGCTGAAGCTCTCTGTGCTCATGGTCGGAAATGCTCTTGACATGATATCCGAATGCCTCGCGCATCTTGGGAGGAAGCACATGGCTGTACTGAGTTTCAAGGATATAACCGATGCCGCCCTTACCCGATTGGGAGTTGATGCGGATAACGTCTGCCTCATAAACCCTGCCGATATCGGCGGGATCGATGGGAAGATAGGGCACGTTCCAGATCTTTGCGTCCTTTTCCACCCGGTGCTTCATACCCTTTGCGATAGCGTCCTGGTGAGAACCGCTGAACGCCGCGAATACAAGCTGACCGCTGTAGGGCTGTCTCTCATAGACGTGCATTCTGGTGACCTTTTCATAGACCTTTGTGATCTCGGGGAGATTTGAGAAATCAAGTCCGGGATCAACTCCCTGAGAATACATATTCAGTGCGAGAGTTACGATATCAACATTACCCGTTCTCTCGCCGTTGCCGAAGAGGGTTCCCTCAATTCTGTCGCCGCCTGCAAGCAGACCCATTTCGCTGTCCGCCACCGCGCATCCTCTGTCGTTATGAGGATGGAGCGAAATTATAAGATTTTCTCTGTGCAGAAGATTCTTGCACATATATTCAACCTGATTTGCATAGACATGAGGCATTGAATGTGAAACGGTTACGGGAAGGTTGATAATGACCTTATCCTCCGCCGTAGGCTCCCAAATCTTTATGACCTCGTTGCATATCTCAGCGGCATATTCGGGCTCGGTGCCTGTAAAGCTCTCGGGAGAATATTCAAAGGTTATTTCACCGTCACCGTTTGCTCTTGCCTGCTCTCTATATTTTTTGCAAAGCTCAGCACCGAATTTTGCAATTTCGGTTATCTCGTCCTTGCTGCGTCTGAAAACCTGCTCTCTCTGCGCCACTGAGGTGGAATTATAGAGGTGAACCACGGCATGCTTTGCGCCTTTGATCGCCTCAAAGGTTTTTGCTATTATATGCTCTCTCGATTGGGTAAGAACCTGAATCGTAACATCATCGGGAATAAGATTCTGCTCGATGATTGTGCGGCAAAATTCGTATTCTGTTTCCGAAGCGGCAGGGAAGCCTACCTCGATCTCCTTAAATCCAACTTTAACGAGAAGCTTGAAAAATTCCAGCTTTTCTTCGAGGCTCATGGGGACTATCAGCGCCTGATTGCCGTCGCGCAGGTCAACACTGCACCAATAGGGGGGCTTATCGATCTGTGTTTTCTTCATCCAGTCCATTGTCACTCCCTCGGGGGCGAAGAACTGGGGGGCATATTTGTTTACATTTTTCATTGTCATGGGGCAAAACTCCTTTCAGTCTTTCGGCTGTATGGGGGCTTAAAAAAACAAAAAGCTCCTTTACGCAAACAGCCATAAACTTTTGCATAAAAGAGACGAAGATGTTTATATATTCTCCGCGGTACCACTCTGCATTGACGGCTGTGCCGCCCACTTACTGTCCTGTCCACCAACAAGACTTCTCTGTAACGGGAGATCCCGCCCGAGTCTACTGAGCATTGCCTTAGCAATACCTTTCGGTCGGGGATTCAGGGAGGAGCAGGACAACACTCCGCATACCGCCTTACACCACCCGACGGCTCTCTTTGATGCCTTGTGAACCTTTTTCCCATCATAATCTTTACATGTTATTTTATCTTATTTTTCGGCTTTTGTCAAGAGGAATGTTACATTTTTTCATTTTTGTAGCACCTCACAAAAACCAAACATGCCGCGGCTTTGGTCATGTGCATTTTTCACAACCAAAGCCGCAGCTTCTGCTCGAAAATTATTTTATCTCGTAGATCCAGCCGTATGGGTCTTCTTTTTTACCCCACTGGATTCCCGTGAGGATATCATAAAGCTTTGAGGTAACCTCGCCGATCTCGCCGCCGTTTACTGTATATTGGGTGTCCTCATAGCAGAGAGTTCCGATGGGGGAAACAACAGCCGCAGTTCCGCAGCCCCAAGCCTCTTCAAGCTTGCCGCTCTTCATTGCGGCAACCAGCTCGTCAACCGAGAGAAGTCTTTCCTCAACCTCATATCCCATATCGCGGAGAACCTCGATACAGCTCTTTCTTGTGATACCGGGAAGGATAGAGCCTGTCAGCGCAGGTGTTACAACCTTGCCGCCGATCTTGAACATTACATTCATTGCCCCGACTTCCTCAATATATTTTCTCTCAACGCCGTCAAGCCAGAGAACCTGTGTATAGCCCTTCTTTGCGGCTCTTTCGCCTGCTCTTGTGGATGCCGCATAGTTACCGCCGCATTTAGCAAAGCCCGTACCGCCTCTTACAGCTCTTACGTCCTCACTCTCGATCATTATCTTAACGGGGTTGATGCCCTCGGCATAGTAACTGCCGCTGGGGGATGCGATTATCATAAATGTTGCTCTCTTAACGCCGTGAACACCGAGATGCTCATCGTTGCCGAACATGAAAGGACGGAGATATAGAGAAGTTCCGAAGGATCTCGGTACCCATTTTTCTTCAAGCTTAACAAATACTGTCAGTGCCTCAAGAAAATCCTGCTCGTCAAGGAGCGGCAGACACATGCGGTCAGCCGAGGTGTTCATTCTCTTGATATTTTCCATGGGGCGGAAAAGACGAACGCTTCCGTCCTCGCATCTATAAGCCTTAAGACCTTCAAATATTTCCGCGCCGTAATGAAGCACTGTTGAGGCAGGATGCAGAGAGAGATTTCCGAAGGGAACTATTCTTGCATCGTGCCAACCCTTGCCTTCGTCATAGTCCATAAGGAACATATGATCGGAAAAGACCTTGCCGAAGCCGAGCTCATTTTCCGGGGGACATACTCTTGGATTTGTTGTTTTTGTGATTTTGATTTCCATATTATATAACCAGCCTTTCAGGGGATTTGATTCGTTTATTTTGATATAAAAACTTTTACTACTTTACCATGATAAAATATTATAATACGCATTTTGCCGCAAGTCAAGAGATTTTTCGCATTTTTTGCTTTTATATCTGTTTATTGACGCTTTTATATTCGTCATAAAATTTATAATAAGGGCATGCTGAATTTTTACCCGAAAGGAAGCGGATCATCTCATCCTCATCAAGAGACATTTTGCAGTAATAGCAGTCACATTCCTCGTCATAATCATAAAACTCGCAGTCCTCGCATCGGCTTTGGCGTTTTTTCATTGAGGGAAGCTTTGGGTTTTCTCGTTCGCTCTTGGGGATAAATTTTGTGCGCATTGAATCGTCACTCATGCTTATTCCCCTTTCTGAAAATGATCAGCTTACTGAAAACATAATTGAGAATGACAACGATCACGGATGCCGCGATCTTAACGGCATATTTATTCCATTCAAGCTGTCCGTAGAGTACTTCGATTATCACTTCCTGAATCACAAAGGTAAGCATACGGCTGCTCGCAAAGCCGATGATCTCTCGTATGATCCTGGGCGTGCCCTTTGCCTTGCTCCTAAAAACGAAGATTCGATTGGTAATATAAGCAAAGGCAACAGCCGCGATCCAGGCGATAACATCCGCGGTATGAACCTCCGTTCCGATCCTGTAAAGCAGGAAGGAAATGACCCAGTCAACGATCGTTGTACCGCCGCCGAAGATCAGATATAAAATTACTTCCTTATTTTTAATATAAAGCTCTTTTAACCTTTCAAGCATATCAGCCCTCGAGCTTCCATGAAGTACCCTCTCGGGAATCCACAAGGGTAACGCCCTTTTCGGCGAGATAATTGCGTATCCTGTCAGCTTCAGCAAAATTCTTTGCCTTCTTCGCCGCCGCGCGCTCTGCAATGAGCTTTTCAACCTCTGCGGCAAGCTCGCCGTCAGCTGCCGAATTTGCAGGCTCGGCATTTCTTATCTTTTCTGCATGTGAGATGAGATCGAGAGTGAGGACCTTGTCGAAATCCTCAATGAGTGCAAGCTTTGTTGCGGCGTTGGTATCCGCTTTCAGAACATCATAGAGAGCGGTTATGGCGAGAGAGGTGTTTACATCGTTGTCGAGAGCATCGGTGAATAGCTTTTTCAGCTCCTCAAATTTTGCTTCATCAACCTTTTCGCCCTCATCAACCTTAAGTGCGGCAATTCTTGCTATCAGCTTATCGAATGCCTGTGCCGCGTTGTCAAGATTTTCATAGGTGAATACCAGCGACTTGCGATAATGAGAACCGAGGCAGAAGAAGCGGTACGCCTTGGGATCATATCCCTTGGATTCGAGCAGGGAAACCGTGAGAAACTCGCCTTTGGATTTTGACATCTTACCGCTGTTTGTATTCAGATGGAGCACGTGGAACCAATAATTGCACCACTTATGACCGAGATATGCCTCGGACTGCGCGATCTCGTTAGTATGGTGAGGAAAAGCATTATCGATGCCGCCGCAATGGATATCCAGATCCTCGCCCAGATGCTTCATTGAGATGCAGGAGCATTCGATATGCCAACCGGGATAGCCCACGCCCCAGGGTGAATCCCATTTAAGAGCCTGATCCTCGAATTTTGATTTTGTGAACCAGAGAACGAAATCATTCTTGTTTTTCTTATTTTCGTCTGCTTCAACGCCCTCTCTGACGCCAACCTCAAGGTCGTCCTCGTCAAAGTTGTTGAAAACATAATACTGCTTCAGCTTTGAGGTGTCAAAATAAACATTTCCGCCCGCTATATAGGCAAATCCCTTTTCGAGAAGACCTTCGACGACCTTGATGAATTCGTCTATACAGTTTGTTGCGGGCTCAACTACGTCGGGGGTCTTGATGCCAAGCTTTTCGCAATCGGCAAAGAACGCATCGGTATAGAACTGAGCGATCTCCATAACGGTCTTGTGTTCGCGCTTTGCGCCCTTAAGCATTTTGTCCTCGCCCTCGTCGGCATCACTGGTCAGATGCCCTACATCGGTGATATTCATAACGCGCTTGACATCATAGCCGATATAGCGCAGATATTTTTCCAGCACATCCTCCATAATGTATGTGCGCAGATTTCCGATGTGTGCAAAATGATAGACCGTTGGTCCGCAGGTGTACATTTTCACCTTGCCGGGCTCGTTCGGTATAAATTCTTCTTTAGTGTGTGTCAGTGAATTATAGAGTTGCATTTTATTTTATCCTTTCAATTTCTCTTCAAGCTCTGCTATCTTTTCTTCAAGACGCTTCAACTCCTGCGCAACAGGGTCGGGGATATGAACCTGGTCAAGGTCGTCCACCTTGATGCCCTCGCGCTTGACTACCTTTGCGGGAATGCCCACTGCTGTGCAGTTATCGGGGATCTCGGTAAGGACCACCGCGCCTGCGGCAACCTTGGTATTATCCCCGATGCGCATAGGTCCGAGAACCTTTGCACCCGCGCCGACCATCACGCTATTTCCGAGGGTAGGGTGGCGTTTTCCGACATCCTTACCCGTACCGCCGAGGGTAACACCCTGATAGATGGTGCAGTCATCACCGATCTCGGTAGTTTCACCGATAACGACGGCGGCACCGTGGTCGATGAAGAGACGTTTGCCGATCTTCGCTCCGGGATGGATCTCGATTCCCGTGATAAATTTAGCAAACTGGCTCACCGCTCTTGCGCTGAAATAATGCTCTGTAAGATAGAGCTTATGTGAAACACGGTATGCCAGGATCGCATGAAGTCCCGAATATAGCAGAAGGACTTCGGTATCGCTTTTTGCCGCAGGGTCGCGGTCGCGGAAGGTCTTTACCTCCTCGCGCACTGTCTCGGCAGTTTTTTTCATTGCTTCGGGCATGGAAGCAAGAGCATCCGCTGTGCGGACTGCGCTCTTTGCCGCCTTCCTTCCGAAAGCTGTCAGGCTTTCCGCCGCATTATTAATGTCGCACATCAATGCCTTTGTGTTGATCTTGAGTTTCATTATCTACTCCATATCCAGAATCGGGATGCCGCAGTGAAAACAAAAAGCCTCCGTACCAATAGGTACAGAGGCGCAAAAAGCACGGTTCCACTCTGCTTACCGCCATGTTTCGGACGGCATCTCATAAGCCTTTAACGCAGCAATGCGACCAAGCCTAATAACCTTCAGGGCTTTCGGTTCGGGGTCTCCCGGAGGCACAAGCCGATTCTGCCGTACTGCCGCTTTCAGCCCATGGCGGCAGATCTCTTTACGGTGTTTTTCGGTTTCTTTCCGTTCAGTGACCATTTTATAATATTATATACAATTTTTTTTCTTTTGTAAAGCCTTTTTTGAAAATTTTTTACTTCTGTGAAAATAAATACGCTTTTTTGTAACAAATTCACTTTTTTGAGAGCTAAAATGTGTTTTTTGTAGGATAAATATCCGAAAAAGCTATTGACAGAGCCCGTTTTTGGTGATATAATAGCATAGAAATATAATTGGGTGAGCTGTGTAATTATGAATAATAATCCAAAAAAAGACGGGAATAAAGGCTTCTCTTTCGCTCGCCTTTCAAAAGGAGCATTTATAGCTCTCGGATGTATTTTGGCTGTTATCGTTATTCTTGTCGGCGCCCTCGTCGGTGTTTTTTTTGCTTTGAAAACGGCAGGAAGAGCGTCGATGGCTGATCGAAGAGAAGAAGCGAATATTGTTGATACCGATTATGTTTATGATCCGGATGTTATCAGCTATGAGGGAAAGAAATATAGGTTTAATCGAGATCTTTCAACCTTCCTTTTCATGGGTATCGATGAAGGCAGGGCTGAGGAATATATGGCTGAGAGCAGACGGAAGGTTGCAGAAAAACGTGCTGAGAAAAACGGAACAAGCGTTGAATATGAGCTGGAAAAATATGAAAAACAGCTCGCAGAAAACGGTTATTCCTTTGAATATGAGGATGGCGTAGGTCAGGCAGATGTTCTGCTCCTTCTTGTGCTTGACGAGAAAAATGAGCATGTATCGATCATATCCATTGACCGAAATTCCATGTCATATTATGAGACCTTCGATATTGAGGGCAACAATATGGGCGCATCGGAAGGTCAGTTGGCTCTTGCCTATTCCTATGGAGACGGAGCTCACGAGAGCTGCAAAATGACAGTGAGCGCGGTTTCGGATTTCCTTTACGAGATCCCGATCCACGCATATTATTCGATGAATTATTATGCGATAAAGGATCTCACCGATACAGTCGGTGGAGTTGAGGTAACGATACCTGTGGATATGACCGCCACCGATGAAAGCTTTGCCGAGGGAAGCACCATAAGGCTTACGGGAGAGCTTGCGCAGAAATATCTCAGCGCAAGGCAGGAGCTTGAAGACGGTTCAAACGAAGGCAGAATTGAAAGACAGAAGCAATTCATTTTTTCTTTTATAGATACGGCGGTAAATGCTGTGAAGGGCGACTTTGATCTTCCCATTGAGCTTTATAATAAAATAGCTGAAAACAGCTGTACAGACCTTACTGTGGATGAGATAGTTTATCTTGCGGATACCGCATTGAATGTTGATATCTCTTATCACAGCATAGAAGGAACTACAGACGAAAGCGGCACATTTGCCGAGTTCAGACCAAATGAGGATGCGCTCTGGCAGCTTATACTGGATATTTTCTATATTTGTGAGGATTAATAAATAAAATGGAGAATAATGAAGGCAAAGCAAAGCGCGGAAAGGGCCGACTGATATTCTGGCTTATCCTCTTCATTGTTTTCATCATCATCGCGGCGGCATGCGTTGGTATCTGGGCTTACCATATAGTGCTCAGGCATACCATGAATGAGCTTTATAATGATGCCAGAGTCATTCTTAATGACGCGCCCGATGTGAATATGGGTACTTCGGATGCCTCGGATGATCTTCCCGTCACCCCCTTGCCCGATGATGAAAATAAGGGCGAGGAAACAGACGCAAAACCGATGGTGAGTATCGATTTTGAGATGCTGAAGGCGACCTCTGCCGATGTTTATGCTTGGATCGAGATACCGGGTACTCCCGTGGCTTTCCCGATAGTACAGCACCCGACAAACAACAATTATTATCTGCGAAAGGCTATAAACGGTTCTTATGATATTACCGGCTGTATCTATACGCAGAATTATAATTCAAAGGATTTTTCAGATAAAAATACAGTTATTTACGGTCACTATATGGATGACGGAACGAAATTCGGATCGCTCCTTTCCTATATGGATCATGAATTCTTTGAAGCACACAGAAGGATCGATGTTTATACCGAAAATGAATGGTTTACCTATGAGGTCTTTGCGGCGATACCTTTTAACACAAGGCATATCCTCAAATCCTATAAAACCGTGATCGATCCCCATGAGGCATTTTTGAAGGATGTATATTCTTCGGCGGATGCGCGTTCCATCATTGATGAAGATGTAAAGGTGGATCCGGAGACCGACAGGATAATTACTCTTTCCACCTGCCTTAAAACCGACACGAGAAGATATCTCGTGTTGGCAAAACTTGTGAAATCACAATTATGTGAATAATTAAAAATATATTTTACTTAAAGGAGACAAAAAACATGAAAAAACTGGTATCAATCCTCGTTCTCACAGCTCTTGTTCTTTCTACACTTTCTTTCGCAGTTTCTGCGGCAGGCAGCCCTGTAGGCAAGATCACAAGCGTAGCAGAAGCAAACCCCGCAGTTGTTGACGCAGAAGGCAACGCAGTTGCTGATGTTGATACAACAGGCGCGCTCACAAAGCTCACTCATCATGATGAAAAGGCTGATTATGTTCCCGATCATGATCAGTTTGTTGCCCATTTCGGCCATGCTTTTGACGGCTATAAGTTCTTCGGTTCCTTCGACCTTAGACTTACCGATCACGGTAAGAAGGTTGTCGGCAACGGTAAGCTTACAGGCGTTGAGCTTACTATCAATGTTCCCGGTCTGACAGAAGCAAACAACATTACAGTTTTCTATTTCGATGTTGAGCACGATGTATATCACATCATCAAGAACATCAAGGTTGAAGGCTCTACTGTTACATTTAAGGCAATGCCCCTTACAGCAGGCACAGATGTAGCAGCTCTCGCTTCTGTAGATGCACTTGCAATCTCTCTCCTCAGCGCAACAGAGGAAGTTACTGTTTCTGATACAGATATCGGTTACTATGGCGTTATCTATACAGGTGCTGTAACATCTCCCTCCACCGGCGTTCCTACCGCTGCTTTCGTTATCGTGCTCGTAGTTGCACTCGCAGGCGCAGCATTTGCCGGCAAGAAGATCTTTGCAAAGTAATTTAATTTTGACATAGAATTGTGATTTGAATCAAGAATCCCTGCGGAGCTTTCCGCAGGGATTTTTGTCTTTTATTTTATTTGAAACAGTATTATCTTCTCAGCTTTTTCTTTATTATATCATAGGGAAGAGCTACTATAATCCCGAGGATCATAAGAGCGAGCCATACAAGGATAAGATTTCCCCATCCGATTCCAGAAACCGCATTAGCGAATACAGAGCTTGATACAGCGGCGGCAACATAGCTGAGAAAATCAAGGAAGCCTGTTGCGCTCGATACCATTCCTGTATCTCTCAGGCTGGGGCAATAAAAGCTCCATAGCATCGAAGCTGCTCCGTTTGATCCCATGACTGCCAGGACCATGAAGATCAGATTCACCGCCGGCACTTTTATCAGATACACAAGAATGAAAGAGACTGCCGCCGCAGAAAACATGATCAGAATGGTAAGATCCATATTTCTGTGCAGTCTTTCGAAAACAAATAAGGTTATAAAGGCAGTTGTCGAAATTGCAAGAGTTGCAACAGTAAAAATAATTGCAGAGGTATCGGGATCAAAGCCGAGATACTGAGAAATATATGTCGGAAGCCAAAAAACAACGGCTGTGCGAACTATTCCCGTTATCATAGAGATGAGCGAGAACTTCACAATTCTGTGCTCCAGCAGTACCTTTATACTGCCCTTTTCCTTTTCGCGCTTATACTGATTATATTTGACTATGCCTTTTTTCTCGAAATAGAGGAAAAAGGTGAAAACTACTGCTGCCATTAAAAGCAGAATACCGCTGCCAACGGTAAAAACATTCTGCCAGGCAAGTACTGCTGCCACGATTCCCGCTATCGGAGAACCGAAGAAGGAGGCAAAGGTATATCCGATGCTGCATCTGGAAGCATAGATAGGCTCGGTATTCTCGGCAACTGTTTTTGTCATCGGTCCGTAGATCATGGCAAGGCAAAAGCCCGAAAGACCGTAGGCTATGAGAGAAATGCCGGGGATATCGGCAATAAGGGAAAAGATAAAATTCATCACTCCTGCAAGTGCCAGACCGAAGCTTATCATATATTTAGCTTTGATCTTATCACCGATGGCACCGTTAATGAGCTGTCCTATGGCATAAAAAATAAAATATGCAGAGGATATCTGACCGATATAAGGCTCGGTAAATCCGCCGCTCTCCACCATCTGAGGTGTGACAGTGCTGAGAATATTGCGGACAAAATAGACCGCAAGATAGGATACCGAGCAGATCGAACCGATATAAAAAGCATGCTTTGCGTTTTGACTGATCTTCATTTTCTATTGTTCCTTTCAATGTCGTAAAGTAGATATATCAGTCCTCAACATTATGTGAATTGAGGATACTTCGCAGTGCCCAATAGCGCTTTTCGCCGTCAGTGTCGATCCGCGCGCGGAGATATGTACAGAGCGCATCTGTGAGAAGCATTTGCGAAAACTGCACCTCGGTGGGCGTTCCGATAATGGTCTTTCCGCTTGATGCTGCAATAAGCACTTCATCCGAAAGCTTTGCAAGGGGTGAATTTTTATTTGAGGTGATGGAAACGACGGGAACCCCCTTTTCCTTCGCGGTGCGGACTGCGTCAATTACCTCCTTGGTCTTTCCTGAGGAGGAAACTGCGAAGGCAAGGCAGTCGGGATCCAGCATCGAAGCCGAGATCGCACTGCTCAGCACGTCGGTTACAAAGCTTGCGGGAATTCCAAGCTGTAAGAGCTCGAAATGAAAGTTGCTCGCCACTACAGCCGAGCGGAAAACTCCGAAAAGCTCAACCTTTTTGGCGGAAAGGATCATTTCGGCAACTCTTTCAAGGGTGGATTCCTCGTTGATATTGGCAGTGTTGTTATAAGCTGTCAGGGTATCGGCAATATTTTTTCGCAGAACACGGCTTACGGTATCGTTTTTTTCTGCGGCACTGAATGGAAGCTCGGTATAATCCGAAAGCCCCTCGGCAACCTTCAGCTTAAGCATAGGGAAGCCGCCGCCGGCGAATTTGTTTGAAAAATTGATAATACTTCCGTGGGAGACCTCGGCGATCTCAGAAAGCTCCACCATCGAGTAGGTGGTGAATTTTTTCGGGTCATTCAGGATGATCTGCGCGATCCTGCGCTCCACCGGACTTAAAAACCTTAAATTTGAACTGAGTTCGCTCAATAGTTTTTTTGCCATTTTCTCACCTTTATTGTAAAAAATCTCAATCTTGCTTTTAGGCGCATTGAGTATATCACAGCAAAAGGATTTTGTCAATAGCTTTTTCGGATTAATATGTATTTTTTCGCAGCAATAGTAATTATTTAAAATTCTTTCATCTTTTGCGCAAATTATCGTTTCTGCATATATTGAAAGGGGTTATCTCACATAATTTGTGAGACAACCCCAAAGATATGTTTATTTCATTTGAGAGAGGGTGGTTTTGCCGCTTGAGCTTTCAAAATCACTGCCATAAAGATCGGCATATTCAGTACCGGGATAGTATTCTTCGCCGCCCTCACCGCCTTCGTAGATCCAGATGATATTTCCGAGGGCACAGTCCTCTTCAAGATAGGGCACTGCGATTTCCCAAAGCGCTCGGTATCTCTGCTTTGCTTCCTCTGTATCCCCGCCCTTCTCCGAAGGCGCACACCACCAACGGTTTTCTGTTGCAATGTCGGGCATAAAGCTTAAATATACGGTTACGCCCTTTTCCTTTAGGAACTGTATAAGCATTCCTGTTCTTCCGAGCTGAACGAGAAAAGCATTTTGCTGAGGTGTTCCCTCTGTGAGAACATATTCCCAGTCCTTTACATTCAGTCTGCCGCCTGTAGTTCCTTCGTTTGTCGGATTGCCCGGTCTGAGACGGAGAAGTACGCTTCCGCCCGACATGGAATATTCCTCGATCTCCCCTGCAAGAGCTTTTAGAGCTGTTTCTGTACCGAGGCCGAGATCGAAAAGCGTATTTACATCAAAACGTATAATTGCGGGAACATCTCCCGTCCTCTCATACTGCTCCGCAAGATAATCATCAAAAAATTCGATATCCTCTATGTCCTCGGGTGAACCGCGGAGAAGTGTTTTCATCTCGCCCAGGGTGACCTTTTCAACATTGGCGAGCATTTCCTTTCGTGTGAGAGGAGATCTTTCACATTCGGTAAGATTTTTAAGGGTTTCGGGAGCAAAGCTGTCACTTTGCGCCAGCTCATAGAGACTTGCGCTTATCATTTTAGTATAGAAGGTGAACTGTTCGCCCGTTTTTCTGTTTTCCAAAATCAGATAACCGCGGAAGGACAGCTTTTCGGCGCATCTTTCGGCAATAAGACCTGTTTCTCCCTCAAAGCCCGTGGCGCAGAAGGTAAAAAGATCACCCGAATTTGGCAGAGATATATGGGGAACGGTTTCGATCCCATCTCCCAAAAATATCTGTTCCTTTATATACGACATAGATCGGGTAAGGAGCGCACCCGAAGTTCCTCTGTCTCTTGAAGCCAGTGCGCCTGCCGCGGCTATCCTGTAAATATCATTACCTTCGCCCGAAATAAGGGCAAAGCTTGCGCGCAGGCCGAGACTTTCTCCGTCTCTCACCTTCAAATTCGAAAGACGGTAGACCGGCTTTGCATAAAGAGTGGTCGTTTCCTTTATCGGAGTATTCATATCATATGGGTTCTCACCCTCGGGATCGGTATAAAGCAGGCATATGTCGCCGCCGACTTCGAAATTCTTAAGGCTCTGACCTGCGATGACCTCTATATTTTCTACCAGCTTTTTACTGCCGACCATGCGAAGTGCTACACTGCAGGGATAAAGGAAATCTATTCCATGGCTTACGGCAAAGCTCTCAGCTTCGGAATCGGTATATCCGCGGAAGGTCTTAAGTGATGTACAGCCTTCAAAGGCTTTAGGATCGATGGCTGCATCAAGCTCAAAGATGACCTCGGTAAGATTTTCACAATTAAGAAAAGCGCTTCGGTCTATCTTTGTTATCATTGCGGGAACGGTGAAGACAGTGAGGCCTGTGCAGTTCTTGAAGGTCTCGATGCCGATGCTTTCCTGCTCAAGATCCTCCGAAAAGATCACTTTTTGGAGTTCTTTGCATCCGTCAAAGCAGTAAGCTGATATTTTCAGAACATCTGACAGATCAAAAACACCCTTTTAGGGTTCGGATTCTTCAAGATAGATGCTCTCTACCTTCGGACAGTGCTCGAAAACAGCACCTTCAAGATCAGTAAGGGAACGCGGTATCATTACGGTTTCCAGATTCGACATCCCCGTAAAGAAATTGCCCTTTATTTTTGTAATATTACATTCGATCTTAATATTGATTATCTGATCCAGATATTCTGCTGCCGAGCCTTCCTTATAAGTATTATAGCCCGTATTCTTGCCCCATCTGTCGTAAAAGGCAAGAGTTTCACCTTCTCCGTCGATATACATATCGTATTTTGGAGATTCGTTTGTATATGCTTCGTTCTTTTTTATCTGCCAGTAAAGACCTATGCCTGCAGAGCCGCTGTCAATGGCATCAGGATCTGGGGCATAAGGAACCTGATCGGGTGTTTCGCCGCCCCATCTGAGATCTTTATCTCTTGCCTCTCCGTAAAGCTCGTCAGCTTCGCCTGCAATATAGGCATATTCCGCTCCGGAAAATGCACGGCTGTCTATATCAGGCGCGCCTTTGATATGTACATAATGGAGAGCGGTGCAATTCTTGAAGCATTCCTCGGCGATAACGGTTATGCCCGCCGGAACTGTCAAGGTATCAAGCAAACGGCAATTACTAAAGCACTGCTTTCCGAGCAGACCCGTAAGATCATTGGAAAGAGTTATTGATTTCATAGAATAGCAGCCGGTGAAGGCATATGCTTTTATTGAGGTAACAGTGCTAAGGTCAAAGCCAATGCTGTTTGTTCTGCCTCTGACAGTGACCTTTTCCAGCAGATGGCAGTCCTGAAAGGCCGCCCCGCCAAGAGATTTCAGGCTTTCGGGTATGACGGCTTCCTTTGCCTTTTTTAGAAAAGCAAGACCGTAATTTCCGATGCCTTCAATACCGTCTCCGATCTCAATTCGGGTAATATTATCTGCGAAAGGGGCAAAAACACTTTTTTCGCGCGTGTCATATTTCAGCTCTTTGCCTTCGCTGTCCATCCCGCTAAAGGCTCCGGCTCCGTTTATGTAAAGAGTATATTCAGGATTTTCCTCGTTTCCGTAATTTACGATCTCATAAAAGACGGTTTCGCTTAGACTTCCTTCTGCGATCTTTTCCTCGGCGCAGATACCGAGGGTCAGAACCGCCGTAAATATCAGAATAGACATAAGTGCCGCCGCGATCCTTGATTTTTTCATAGAAAAGCTCCTTTGAGGTTGTATATGTGGAAAATTCTTAGCCTAATATTCTATAGGGCATATCTAAAAACTCCCCGCATGGCGAAATCCGAGCTTAGCTCGGGGGCGGATCTTTTTCCGTCATTCGTCACAAAAATTCTTCGCAGAGTATTTAGAGATGTCCTATAGTTTATTTTACCATCCGTTGGGCAATATGTCAACATAAGTTTATTATTTTTATCCCTTTCGAATATTTTTTATTTTCCATGACGAGAATAAATAAAAAGCGAGGTGATACGAATGTCGGGAGAAATTTGCGGAACGGGACTTAACCGCTTCTGTGCCATCGGGAAGCTGCATTTTTACAGCCGTGCTGTCGCCTCGAGAGGCTGTAATATGGCGGAAGCAGCTGAAAATGATCTCATTCCCATAGAGCTTTCACGTCTCGAGATCGCCATAGGCAATGTCAGGGAAAAATATGAGAATGACGATTCTGCGGAAAGTGATTTTGCCGTCAGTATTCTTGATGATATCCATGGCAAGGCAAGGGAAGAGATATTTCGCGGGATCGGTGCCGCCGATTCGGTACGCTATGTCTCGGAAGCTCTTTTTTATGAGCTTGCGGAAAGCGGCGACCCTTATGTTTCTCTGAGAAGTGCCGTATGTGCCGAAGCAGGTGGGTATCTTGCCGCCGAGCTCTCGGGGGAGAAGGAAAAAATATCTCTCAGATCTATAAAGCCGGTTATTCTGATCGCTGAAAATATTACTGTGAAGGAGCTGGAGAGCCTTGACAGATCAATGCTTCTCGGTCTTTTTCTTCCCAATGCCTCGCCTTTGTCGGAAGATGCGCTTTATGCTCATTCATTTGGGATACCGCTTATCGTTGGCTCTGAAAACAGACTTGAAAAAGAAAAGCTTGAGGGGGTAGATGCCGTTATTGACGGTGAAAAAGGAATAATACTCACCGAGCCCGAAAGCGATGTGATAGAGCAGTATGCCCTGCGTCTCGGCGACCTTTCGGTTTGCAGATCTTCAGAAAAAAGTGCTGTGAAAAAGCTTGCTGTTATAAATTGCGAAGCCGATCTTGATATGTTTTCAGCCGAAAATTCTGACGGAATAGGGATCCTGAATTTTGAAAGCCTGCTTAAAAGCGCTTCTCCCATAGAGGAGGAAAGGCTTTATTCGTTATTTCGCTTGGCAGCAGATAGCTCAGGAGGAAAGGAGGTCCGAATACTTTTGCCGAGCAAAAACGAATATCTGAGAAAAACGGTTTCGGCGGCGATGCGTGCGGCTGTTTTCGGAGATTTCTCGGTCATTCTTCCCTCGGTGCTTTCGAAAGCGGATATGCAAATGGTGAGAGGAGAGATCGCAACGATGGAAAATGATTTTTCCGTTGAGCTTCATGTGGGGGCGCTTGTCAGAAACGGGGCAGTTCTGACGATGTGTGAGGATATCGCTCCGCTTTGCGACTTTTTGATGATAGACTGCGATTCGCTTTTTCTCTCGCTTCTGTATCCTAAAAGGGCAGAAGACATAGCGCCAAAGGATATCGCAGAAAATTCCGAGAGCCTTATCAGAGCCGCGGAGATGATAATAAAAGTCTGCAAGAGCTCGGGAACAGATATCGGCATATGCGGAATGCTCGCCATGCGCAAAAGATTTTATAGCAGACTTTTACCCCTTGGTATAAAGGAAATTGCGCTCCCTCCACCTTACATCGGATTTGTTTGATAAATTTGACGTAGCAATAAAAGAATTATTTTAATGTTCTTTTTTAGATCGGTTATCAGCCAAAAGCAATTTTTATATCTCTAAACGCAGGGAAAATACTCCCTGCGTTTTTCATATACTGAGAAAATGTTAAATTTTTTCTTAAAATTCTCTTTATGCTTTCATTTGCTATTGCAATGGCAAAAAATATATGTTATAATCTAAAAAGAGCATTATTTGTCCGAAAATGACGGGCAAATGGCATTGATATCATATGTTTTCAGCAATATTTTTCTTTTTTACGGAGGTGCTTCGGCTATGAGATCCTTTTCTTTATTTCAGAGCGCAAGAAAGTCTTTTATTTTTTTGCTTCTGCTTGCCTTGGCTGTCTTTCTGTTTGCTTCCTGCTCCGGAGAGAGCGGCGAAAGGATAAGCGAGATAAAAAGCGTTAAATATGATAAGGAAAATGCACAGATAAACATCTCTGCGACCCTCGATTCGGCTGACGTGCGCGAATTTCGGGGCGAAACGGTATATCTCATTGAGGTTCCCGCCAACAGCAGTATCTCGGATATAGTGACGCTTATTCCCGTGGCTCAGTCGAGATCGGGGGCTGAAATGTCTTTTTCACTTCCGCTGAAGGATGGGGCGAGAACTATGCTTTATTCGGGCTTTGTCCTGGCGGTCTTCGATCAGACCAACGGTTATATTCCTCTCTGCCAAGTCAGATATCTCGATAACCCCGATGCACTTGCGGCAAATTCCGCATCCTATCCCATTTATTCCTCTATAAAGGGACTTTCCATCGTTTCTTCCTCGGATGCAGTTGCTCTTGGCGCAAGACATACCGTTATACGCATCCCGATAGAGGATTATCTGCTTTCGGAAAGCACCGAAGGGGCTCTTTCATATGTTTTTGACGGAAATCCCTACTATTACAGTGCTTCAAAAATAAGCGAGCTTGATTATAAGATCAAAAATCTCACAGGGGCAGGCATGGAGATCTTCCTTGAATTTACCCTCGACACTCCAAGAGAGGGATTGCCTGCGGCACTTGCAAATCTCGCATCAAAATCCGCCTTTGTCGGTTCGGAAGAGGAGGAAAATACCTCGGAAGATGACGGTAAGCACTATGCTGTCTCGGTTACAAACGGTGAAAGCTACCGCTATATGGCGGCATTCTTTGAAATGCTTGCCGAGCGTTATACCCGAAGTGACGGCAAGTATGGCTTTGCCGCCGCATATATTATTGGGAACGGCGTAAATTCCGCAGAGGATGATCCCAGAACACTCAGCGACAGCGCATCTCGCTATGCAAAGCTTCTGCGCATAGCGTCCTCGGCTCTCAGATCAAAATATGCCGAAGGAAAAGTTTTGGTTTCTCTCGATAATAAATGGACGGTTCCCGACGCCGCCGAGGAGAATACAGATATCCCGAATCCTGCCGCTCCGATCTCTCAGCGGCTGAATTTCGGCGGTGCGGAATATCTGACCGCACTTGAGAATGAGATCGAGAAGGGCGGTATCATCGAATACGGTATTGCTTTGATGCCCAATGCATCGGATAATTCGAGCGCAGTCTGGAATGACGCAGGGGCTCTTGATTCCGGTAAGACAGAATATCTTACTGTTAAAAATCTCTCTATTGCACGCGATCACATCGGCGAGGATAAAGAGATTATAATATACAATTACGGTATTTCAGCCGAGGATACAATTTCTATGGCGGCATCCTATGCCTATGCTTATCTGAAAGCGGCGGAGATCGGTGCTTCTGCCTTTATCTATAACGGTCAGTGGGATGATTCAACAGGAAACGGAAAGACCGGACTTTGGAGCACTGACGAGGGCGGTATCGCTTCGGAAAAACGCGAGATATATGAGGTTTTCAAAAATATCGATGTTAAAGATGCGCTTCTTCCCGAGCTTGTAAGCAATAGGATAGGAAGCGAATGGTCTGTTCTTTATGAAAAATACGGCAAAGAGATCAAGAGTGCCGAAGTAACTTCAAGCATCGGATCAACCGTTAAAAATGAAAACGACAGGGCTCTGAAAAAAGCTGAGGATATATATATTTTCGATTTTTCGCAGGGTAAGAGCTTTGATTTCTTCCCCTCTGACAGCGCGGCATATGTTGAGATCGCAAATTATCTCGGTGTCAGTGCGCTGAAAAGCGGGCTTCAACCCAAATATAAGGGTGAAAACATAGGCGTAAGAAGCTCCCCTATACCCTTTGAAACTCTTGAAAATGCACTGCAGATAACGGCTGTGCTTTCCGCTGATCCGGGCGAGGGCAATACTGCGCTTCTGACCCTTGGGCTATCTCAAAACGGAGAGAAGGGAAGTCTTTTCCATACATCAACAGTATCGGTGCAGGCATCTAACCGTCAAACCGTTTATTTTGACATAAGCGAAGCAGGGCTTGACAAGGATCTCGGCGATGTTACCCTTTATCTATGGGTCAGATCCGAGGCGGAAAGATCCCCTGTATATTCGGGCGGCGAGGCCGAGGAACAATTGCTCTACATCGAAAGCTTTAAGGCTTCCGTCAGAAAGAGTGGAAACGGAATAATATGGACGGTAATCGTCGTTATACTTCTTATAATAATTCTTGCAGTGCTTTATCTGCTGTTCCTTTATAGCCCAAAGCCTAAAAATACAAGATATAATGCACCTGTGCGCGGCGGCAGACCTATGCAGGGGCAGAGACCGAGCGGCTCTCAAAGACCCTATCCCCCTCAGAGAACAAACGGCAGACCGAATCAGAGACCGATGAATCGTCAGCCGAATCCGCAGAGACCTCGCCACACAGGCGGTTCGGCAAATCAGTCTTACAGGGGGCAGATGCCGCCGAGACCTCCTCAAAACCGCTGAGACAGAAACAGGAGACACCTAATGGAAGCAAATTATGAAATAAAAAAAGAAGAATTCCACTTCAGAACAGAATCAAATGCGGGAAAGAAAACAACTCTCGAATGTACGGCACACATGCATTATGAGGTGGAATACTGTATTCTTCTCGAAGGCGAGACAATCGTTTATATCGATTCGGTTGAATATAAAATGCATGCAGGAGATCTCTGCATAGTTTTTCCGAATCAGATACATCAATTCAAGACGATCGGCGAGGAAAAATACATGCTTGCAATAGTCAATCCCGATATGATCCCCGAGCTGACAGATACCTTTACGACCCGTGTTCCCCGTTCAGGTATTGTCAGAGCCGAGGAGCTTTTTCCCGGAGCCGCCGAGATCATGCGAAGGATGGGAGATGTCAATTCCGCCTCGGGTGAATATAAGAGTATTCAGCTTCGCGGTCTTCAGCTTGCATTTTTCGGCGAGCTTATGGAAAATCTTAGTCTTACCGATGTTAAAAGCGTCAGCTCACATGCGCTGAAAACAGTTGTAAACTACTGCTCCCGTAATTTTTCCCGAGATCTTTCTCTTGCGATACTTGAAGAGGAGCTGCATATCAGTAAATATTATATTTCCCATCTTTTCAGCATGAAGCTGAAGGTGCGGTTCAATGACTATATCAACTCTCTGCGCATAAATGACGCCTGCCGTCAGCTTCGTCAAACCGATAAGACCATCACCGAGATCTCGGAATGTGTCGGTTTCAACACCCTGCGCACCTTCAACCGCGCCTTCGTTCGGCAGATAGGCATGTCGCCGAGCGAATACCGCCGTCAAGGACCGCAGGTAACCAGATCGGTCTCGATGATAGGTTAAAACAGGGGAAATGCAATAGCAAAAAAATGATGAGGTCAAGATATTATGATTATAAGAAAAGCAGAATACTCAGATATTGCGAGTGTCATGGAGATAGTAAACGAAGCGAGGGCTTATTTTGCCGCCGCGGGAATTCCGCAATGGCAAGGTGAATATCCCTCGGAGGCTGATTTCAAAGATGACATTGAGGGAGGCAGGCTTTATGTTGCCGAGGACGGAGAAATCCTCGGCGTATACTGCTATGATACCCGCGGCGATGAGAATTACAATGAAATATTTGAGGGCTCTTTTCGATTGTATGAGCCCTATGCCGCCATACACCGAGTTGCAGTTTCGGGCAAGGCCAAGGGGCGCGGCATTGCGGGAAGAATGGTGGATCACGCCGCGTCTCTTGCTCGCGGGCAAGGCTTCCGCTATATGCGCGGAGATACTCACCGACTGAATATCTCCATGCAGAAAATGCTTACCAAAAACGGCTTTGAGCATCGGGGAATAATCTATCTCGGCGGTAAAAGAGACGATGAAAACGAACGCTTTGCCTTTGACAGAGTTTTGAAGTGAGGAAAAAACGAATGAAAAATGCATATGTTGAAATAACGAATATCTGCAATCTTGATTGCGATTTTTGTCCGGGGCACGGTCGAAAACTCAAACATATGACATCCGAGGAATTCAGCAAGGTTGCGGAAAAGCTGAACGGAAGGATAGAAAATCTTTTTTTGCATCTGATGGGAGAACCTCTGCTTCACCCCGAGCTTGATGGGATACTGAAAACAGCCGACAGAATGGATATTAAGCTGAAGATCACAACAAACGGTACTCTTCTTTCCATGCAGCTTCCTCTGCTTCTGAAATCAAAAAATCTTCATACCGTCTGCATTTCTCTCCACTCCTTTGGCGGTAATTTTGAAGGCGGAATGGCAAAGCAAAAGCTTGAAAAATACCTTCGCGGCTGTCTTGAAGGTGCAAAAAAGCTGGCAAAGCATGGCAAATTTGCTGTTCTTCGCCTTTGGAATCTTGATGAAAACGGAAATTCAGCTGCCGATTCCTTTAATGCCGAGACAATGCGTCTCATAGGGGAATACTTTCCAAGAGAAAAGGAAGAGTGGGTCAAGACACACCGCGGTGAAAGGGTAGCTACACATGTTTTCATCGAATGGGGCGAACGCTTTGATTGGCCCGATATTACCGATGAAATCCCCGAAGCTGAGGATACGGGCGAATACGGAAGCGATAATTGCCATGGACTGCTTTCTCAGATCGGTATTCTTTCGGACGGCACTATAGTTCCCTGCTGTCTCGACCGAAACGGTGATATTCCTCTCGGAAATATTTTTGATACAGATCTCGAATCCGCTCTTGCTTCCCCTCGTGCAAAAAACATGAAGGAGGCAATGGCGCACCATCGCTTTATCGAACCCCTCTGCCGCACCTGCGGTTTTAAGAGGAAATGAACAATAGAGATTACCTGTTTTTACAGCGTATTTGCGCTCTGCTGATATTGACATTCTTAACTGTTGGTATTATAATATATAGGACAAACATCAAAGGAGTTACCTATGCCCGAACTTTTATCCCCTGCGGGGAATTTTGAAAAAATGAAAGCCGCGCTCCTTTACGGAGCGGATGCGGTATATCTTGCGGGAAATCTTTTCGGCATGCGTTCTGCTGCCGATAATTTTTCCCAAGACGAGCTCAGAGACGCCGCCGAGTATGTCCACGCAAGGGGCAAAAAAATATATCTTACAGTCAATACTATGCCGCGAGGTTATGAATATCCTGCCCTTGAGCATTATCTGCATACCATTGCCGATTACGGCATTGATGCAATGATAATTGCCGATCTCGGAGTACTGAATACCGTTAAAAAGATCATCCCGGATATGGAGATCCATATTTCAACACAGGCGAGCGCGGTCAGTGCCGCCGTTTGCCGTGCTTATCATGATCTCGGTGCAAAGAGGGTCGTTCTCGCAAGAGAGCTGACGATGGAGGAGATCATGGAAATAAAGGCTGATATTCCAAAGGAGCTTGAGCTGGAAGCATTCATACATGGCTCAATGTGCGTTTCCTATAGCGGAAGATGCACTCTTTCCAACTATCTTACGGGTAGAGACGCAAACCGCGGTTCGTGTACCCAGCCCTGCCGCTGGAATTACGCACTTGTTGAGGAAAAAAGACCCGACGTTCCTCTGCCGATAATGGAGACCGAAAACGGAACCTTTATCCTCGGATCAAAGGATATGTGCATGATAGACCATATTCCCGAACTCATGAAGAGCGGAATCGACAGCTTCAAGATAGAGGGCAGAATGAAGAGTGCGTACTATACCGCTGTTGTAACCAATGCTTACAGAATGGCGATAGATTCATATAACGCCGATCCGGCAAATTATATCTTTGATTCCGACTGGATGCGTGAGCTCCATAGCGTAAGCCACCGCGAATATTGCACGGGTTATTATTTTGATCATCCGCTCTCTGCGGCACATCTCGGCACACAGAACGGTTATATCCGCGATAAGGCTTATTTTGCAACAGCTCTTGGGGATATCGAAATACCCGAAACACTTGAAAGATCAACCGAAAACGGTGTTCTTTATCCCTTCATTCAGCGCAATAAGGTTTCCATCGGCGATGAATGTGAGCTGATCACCCCCGGCAAGGTTGGCAGAGCCTTCAAGATGAGAGAGCTTTATTCGGAAAAAGGTGATGCTATCGAATCTGCACCCCATCCCGCGATGATCTTCTATGCCCGTGTACCATTTGAGGTTCACGAAGGCGATATAATGCGCGCAGGAGAATGACGAAAGGATATTTTTTCTTATGAAGATTTTTATTGAGATCATAAAAACGGTGCTTTACGGCATTGTTGAAGGAATTACGGAATGGCTTCCCATAAGCTCAACCGGACATCTCATTTTGCTTGAAGAATTTCTGCCCCTTGGGGTCTCCGAGGAGTTTTTTGAGATGTTTGAGGTAGTGATCCAGCTTGGAGCATCACTTGCAGTACTTGGGCTCTTTTTGCGTACTCTTATGCCAAGGTTCAGAAATACGGGAAAGGACGGATTTTTTCGCTGTGCCGAAAACAAGCGTACCTTTAAGCTTTGGAGCAAAATAATCGTTGCCGTTATTCCCTCGGCAGTTATCGGTCTTGCTCTTGATGATTGGTTCAATGAGCATTTTTACAATGCCGAGACCGTTGCGGCTGCTCTTGCGATCTACGGTATTATTTATATAATCCTCGAAAGTGCGCGCCGAGGAAAAGAACAGGGCATAAGCGATGTCCATGATATTTCATATGCAAAAGCATTGGGAATGGGATGCTTTCAGGTGCTGGCTCTGATCCCGGGAACTTCGAGATCGGGATCTACCATTCTCGGCGGTCTCCTTCTCGGTCTTTCCAGAAGCGCGGCGGCTGAAATGTCATTTTTCCTTGCGCTTCCCACTATGCTTGGCGCATCCGCGCTTAAAGCTCTGAAATTTATCCTTGAGGGCAGTGCCATAGGGCTCACGGAGATCGTGATCCTCATTGTCGGATGCGCGGTTTCTTATCTCGTGTCGGTTATTGCCATCAAGTTCCTTATGGATTTTGTCAAAAAGCATACCTTTATCCCCTTCGGTATCTACCGCATTCTCCTCGCGGTGCTCGTATTTGCATATTTTGTTCTGATCAAGGGATAAATCACCATCGAAAGGAAGTAAAAACATCATGCTAACGTCGGTTTTCAGCGCAGGCAACAGCGGCGTTGACGGTTATATTGTGACCGTTGAATGTAATTCGCTTGACATAAGACTTGACAAATATGAAATAGTTGGCTTGCCCGATGCCGCCGTTAAGGAGGCGAAGGAGCGAGTTCGAACGGCATGTGAAAACAGCGGTTTTCAGTTTCCCGAAAGTGCCATCACCGTCAATCTTGCCCCTGCAGACAGAAAAAAGGAGGGCTCGGGCTTTGATCTTGCCATCCTTCTCGGTATTCTCGGTTCGAATAATTATCTCGGGAGCGTAAATTTCGAGGGAAAATGCTTTGTGGGAGAGCTTTCGCTTTCGGGTGAGGTTCGCAGTATCAGGGGCGTTCTATGCATGTGTGCCGCCGCCCGTGACGCAGGCTTTAAGGAGTTTTATGCTCCCGAGGCAAACGCCGCAGAAGCCGCTTCGGTGGAGGGCATTACCGTTTACGGCGTCAGCGATGTGCGCTCCCTTGCACTTCATCTTTGCGGTAAAGCACCGATGAAGCCCACAGAATGTGACCGTTCGCTTTTTGAGTCCGATTTGGGCAGATTCGAGCTTGATTTTTCCGACATAAAGGGGCAGGGAATGGCTAAGCGCGCCATGGAGATTGCCGCCGCAGGCGGTCATAATATCCTTCTCATAGGACCTCACGTTACGGGAAATTCCATGATATCCAAGCGTTTGCCTTCAATCCTGCCGCCTCTTACATTTGAAGAAGCCATCGAGACAACCAAGATACATTCCGTGGCGGGAATTCTCCCCGAAAAAGTGTCTCTTCTCCGCACACGTCCCTTCCGTTCGCCCCATCATACAATGAGTTCGGTGAGCATGGTTGGAGGCGGAGCAAATCCTGTTCCCGGTGAGGTCTCCCTTGCCCACAACGGAGTGCTTTTCCTCGATGAGCTTCCCGAATATAATAAAAATGTTACCGATGCTCTCCGTCAGCCTCTTGAGGACGGAAAGGTGACTATAACGAGAGTTAACGGAAGGGTGACTTATCCCTCAACCTTTATGCTCATTTGTGCTATGAATCCCTGCAAATGCGGTTATTTCGGACATCCCACCGAAAAATGTACCTGCAATCCTATCTCGGTAAAGAATTATATATCCAAGGTCAGCGGGCCTCTCCTTGACAGGATAGATATCGAGATAGAAATGCCATCGCTTTCCATTGACGAGATGACGAGCGATGTGAAAGGCGAAAGCTCGGCAGATATACGCGAAAGAGTTATCCGCGCAAGAAAAATAGCGGCTGAGCGCTTTAAGAGTATGAAGGGTGTTTACTGCAATGCCCAGATCAGACCCGGTGCTTCCGCAGAGACGGTGAAAATAAGCGAGGCTTCTCTTGATCTTCTTCGCAAGTCCTTCTCCGCAATCGGTCTCTCGGCGAGAGCTTACGACCGAATAATCAGAGTTGCGAGAACCATCGCCGACCTTGACGGAAGCGAAACGGTTGAGCCGCCGCATGTCGCCGAAGCGATACAGTACCGCAGTCTCGACCGTAAATATTGGAGATAAATTTTCTAAACAAAAAGGCGGATATCTCCGCCTTTTTGCTTTTATCAGCTATACATATTGTTCTGCTTCATATATGCATAGATCTGCTCGCCGTGCTGCTGTTCCTCTGCCTGGATATGGTTCAGAGTACGGCGGTTTTCGGGACATGCAAATTCAAAAACGCTTACATCATAAATGCTTGACGCATGCTTCTCGGTTGCAAGCATATCGGTGCAGAGAAATGCATCCTGCTTTCTGTCCTCTTCATTTTCATAGGAATAAGCAGAGGTGTTTTTATTATTTGAATTGCCGATAGTCTGAGGCATTACGGGTGTTCCGCCTGCCATCATTTCGTCAATGGTTTTGAGATGCTCGCGCTCGGTCTGCGCCATGCTCTCGAAAAGAGCCTTCAGCTCGGTGCTCTTTGCCTCTGCGGCATAACGGGTGTATTTATCTATGCAGAGCTGTTCCTGTCCTTTGAGATCCTTTAAAAGTCCGTTTTCTTTTGTTGTAAGTGTGTTCATTTCATATCCTCCTTGGTTTTGTTCAAATCTATTTTTTCCCACATGATCTTTTGTTATTCATTTCAAAAAAGTTTTGCAAATAATATTGAACTTTCACATCTATTATGATATAATAAGATGTTATATTATGTCTATTACCCGTTTTTATAACGGTTTCGGAGGAAATATTTTGGAAGAAACACTTAAGCTGCGATCGGGCGCTATTATACCGCTCCTCAAAAAAAGCGACCCCGATTTTCGCAAGTATCTTACCCGTACAACCCTTTCTCAGCTCCATCTGCTTCCCGGCGGCGACCCCGTTGCGTTCACTTATTCACCTGAGAGCGAGGATGTGGTTTTCTATTTTGACCCTCTGTTTGTTAAGGAAGCTCCTCCCGAGGCTTGGTACGGCAGAAGCGGCGAGTCAATGACCCTTCCCAGCGGCAATGTTATCGAAAAGATGGGCTCGAGAAGAGCCGCGGAGAACGGTTTTTATTCGAGGGACCGCCTTGAACAGATGTTTTACCGTCCCATTGAAGAGCCCGTTGCATATACTGTTAAGTCTGACGGCAAAACTGTATTTTTCTATGATAAGAAGACCGCTCTGCGCCTGCCTATGATGTGCGTTAAATGCGGAAAAGACATTCGGTTTAAGCACAAGCTTTGCAAGGAATGCTATGAAGAAGAAATGGCGATCCGCCGCGCAGAAGGTGAGATTCACAGAAATGCCTTTTACGGCATGGATCCAAAGAAAATTCTTTTCTTTGACCTTGAGCTCACAGGCTTTTATGCCCGTGATGAGATCATCTCCATCAGTATCGTTAACGGCGCAGGCGAGCTTGTTATGAATACTCTGGTGAAGCCCGACCATACTAAGAAGTGGAAAAAGACCGAAAAGATCCATGGAATCACACCCGAAATGGTTGAGGACGCTCCGCTTCTTGCCGATCTCGTGCCAACCATCAAGGATATCTTTGAAAACTGCGACCGCCTTATAGCTTACGGTGTTTCAACCGACTATAGCCATATCAAGTACATATATGAGACCGAAGAAGAGCAGGAAGCACTGCACGAAAAGGTTCGGTGCTGTGCCAATGAGTTCGTTCGGTATGCCCATGAAAACCGCCCCGATATCGTTCATGCCAGTCTCATTGATGCTATGGAATGCTTTGATATCGAATGGCAGGGCGTTCCTCACAGCTCGCTGGCAGATACCTATGCCTGTGCCGCTGTTTGGGATAGACTTTTCCCCAATTATTATAAAAGCGAGGATTGATCATGTTTTTTGATAAGCTTTTCGGAACAGACAGACCTGCACCGCCCCAGACAGATAATGTTAAGCTTCTTACAACTGTCCATTCCCCCGAGGAAAGAGCCGTTATCGAGAGTGTTTTGCGCAGTGCTGAGATCCCCTATCTTGCAAGAGAAAGAGGGGCAGGCGAGGTAGTACGCATAGTTATGGGTTCAAATGCAACCCTCGGATGCGATATCTATGTCGATGAGGAAAAATTTGAGGAAGCAATTGAGCTGATCTCCTTCGAGGAAATAGATGATGAAGAACCCGAGGAAGGCTCGGAAGAGCTGTGATATTTTCAAAATTCAAAAATTAAAAAAGAGAGATAAAACTAAAAATGAAAGAGATTTTTCTTTGTAAATGCGGCGAGATCGTTCTTAAGGGCGCAAATCACAGCTTTTTTGAGAATGCTCTCATAAAGGAGCTAAAATTCCGTCTGCGTTCTTATGGGTCCTTTAAAGTCTCGCATTCCCAGAGTACCGTTTATGTTGAACCCACCTCAGAGGTGGATCTCGATGCGGTCTTTGACGCGCTTACCAGAGTTTTCGGCATCGTCACCATCGAACGTGCCGCCGTTGCCGAGAAGGATATTGACAAGATAAAGGAAACCATTCGTGAATATATTCCCCGTTTTCTTGCGGACAAAAAGACATTTAAGGTTGAAGCCAAGCGCGCCGACAAGCGTTTTCCGCTGAAATCTCCCGAGATCGCGGCTGAAAGCGGCGGAGCGGTTCTTTCCGCATGTCCTTTTCTGAGAGTAAATGTTAAAGCTCCGGAGGTTGTTGTTCGTGTTGAGGTTCGTGAAACAGCCGCATATATCAGCGCAGGCTCATTTAAGGGCGCGGGCGGTATGCCCGTGGGAACAAACGGCAAGGGACTGCTGCTCCTCTCGGGCGGCATAGATTCTCCGGTTGCGGGCTATATGATGGCAAAGCGCGGAGTAAAAATAGACGCGGTCCATTTTGAAAGCTTTCCATATACCAGCGAGCGTGCTAAAGAGAAGGTTCTGGAGCTGGCAAAGCTGGTTACAAGATATTCGGGCAGTATGCTCGTTCATGTGGTTTCACTGACAAAGATACAGGAAGAGCTTGTGAAAAACTGCGACGAAGAGTATTTTACCCTTCTTCTTCGCCGCTACATGATGGCGATTGCTGAAAAGATTGCCGAAAAGAATGACTGTCTTGCACTTATCACCGGCGAGAGCGTAGGTCAGGTTGCATCCCAGACTATGCAGGCTATCGCCGTGACCAATGCTACGGTAAATATGCCCGTCTTCCGTCCCTGCATAGGCATGGATAAGGAGGAGATAGTTCAGATCGCGCGCAAAATCGATACCTTTGAAACATCCATCCAGCCATATGAGGACTGCTGTACGGTTTTCACGCCCCGACATCCTAAAACCAAGCCCGAGCTCCCTAAAGTCATCGAGCAGGAAAAGAAGCTGGATTTCGATGCTCTCGTAGCCGAAGCTGTAGAAACCAAAACCGAGGTCTATATCCCTGCGGACGTATAATGTCTTACGAATATAATAAAAAACTTGTCTCAAATGCTAAAAAACTCAGAAGAGAAATGACGCCTGAGGAAAAGCATTTGTGGTATGATTTTTTGAAAAAACTTCCGATCACTGTTCACAGACAGAAAAATATCGGTGATTATATAGTCGATTTTTATATTGCCTCTTCAAAAACTGTAATTGAAATTGACGGAAGTCAGCACTATTTCCCCGAAAACAGTAAAGCCGATAAGATGAGAGATGAATATTTAAGTAAGCTTGGTATTGAGGTTTTGCGTTATTCAAACAAACATATCAACCAAAGCTTTGAAGCAGTTTGCCGTGATATTTTAAAAATATAGGACTTACTTTCAAAGACTTGGTAAAATAAAGTTTAGGGCATCCTCATCCGTCTCGGTGCGCTATGCTTCCGAGCCACCTTCTCCCACTTGGAGAAGGCTAAGACTGAATCGTTCATTTTTTTTAAACAATATAATTATTATAATTTCATGTAGAAAAATCAAGAAATGGCTTAAAAATCAGCCTTCTCCAAGTGG
>JAFTXK010000079.1 GCA_017461635.1 Clostridia bacterium
AGCATATTCAGTACCATTTTGTGTGCTGTGCCTGCTTTCATTCTGGTGGAGCCTGTGATTGGCTCTGCACCCGTGTCGGTGAATATCTCAATATCGGCAACCTTGGCTATCGGTGTGTTTTCATTGCTCGTGAGAGCTATGGTAACTGCTCCGATCTCTTTGGCAGCTTCAAGCGCGCCTACAACATATGCCGCACCGCCTGCAACAGAGATTCCTACAAGCGCGTCCGCTCTCGAGAGACCGTTTGCGAGAATGTCATTTCTCCCACATTCAGCTTTGTCCTCTTCATTTTCTGCCGCACGGAACATACATTCCTTTCCGCCCGCGATTATTCCCGTAACCGTCTCGGGCGAAACGCCGTAGGTAGGCGGACATTCCGAGGCATCGAGAACGCCCAATCTGCCGGAGGTTCCCGCGCCTATGTAGAAAAGCCTGCCTCCGTTAGAAATACGTTCGGTAATGGCATCAACAGCTTTTTCTATTGATGGCAATGCCGCCTCAACAGCCTTTGCCGCATTGAAGTTTTCCTCAGAAATAATTGACAGCATTTCTGCCGTTGTCATCTTGTCTATATGCATGGTTTTTGGATTTCGCATTTCTGTTTTAAGCATTATTTTGCTCCTTTGACATTTCAAAATAGGATTTTTTCAGTTTATCCTTAAAGCTCTTGTTTGCACAGCCGTTCTTTTTTGCGCAGTATACAGCCGCGCCGTATATCTGCGGAATGTCGGTAATGGTGAATTTTATATTCGGGCAATGCTTTCTGAGCAATGGAATGAGGATATCGCTTCGATGGGTTAAGCCTCCCGACAGAATGACATTTTTCTCACCGCTTAACAGGGAAGCGGCATGAGTTATCTGTTTGGCAAGAGCTTCGATAGAATTTTCAATAATCTCCGTCGCGCATCTGTCTCCTTTGTCATAGGCATTGAAAACGGCCTTTGAAAAGGATGCGATATAATCATTTCCCAAGCTGTAAATATTATTCAGCTTATCCTTTGCTTTGCCTCCGAGAATTTCTTCGACCTCAGATGTCAGCGTGCTTACATTCATCTTTCCGTCATAAAAAGCAAGTGCTTCAGCTATTGCTTCCTTACCGAGAAAGAAGCCGTTGTATGTTTTATCAAAGAGATAACCGTAGCCCCCGATTCGCTGAAGCCCCTTCGGAGTTTTAACGCAGATCGAAGAGCCTGTGCCACAGATGACGGAAATATAGCTTTCGGCGATCTCAGCTGTATGAACTACATTATAAAGATCCGATTGTACCTCGATCTCAACACCCGGAAAAGCACCGCGAAGTGTGTTTTGAACAGCCTTCCTGTTTTCGGGAAGTCCGCAACCCGCTATTCCGAGAAAAACAGAAGAGACATTACTGTTTTCCGCAAGCATGGCGGCAATACCGTCTTTCAGGCAGATAAGCGCATTATCAAAACCGCAAACATTGGGATTTGATGCCGAGGAAACCGATCTGCTGATTATTTCGCCTTCATTATTGAACATCAGAAATTCGGTTTTAGTTCCTCCGCCGTCAACTGCAAGCATGATTTTTCCGATCTCGTTTTCGGAGTTGCCAAGCAGACGGTCGCAGGAGACACCAAATATTTCGGCAAGTCTTAAAAGATTCCAAATATCGGGATTTGCTAACCCTTTTTCCCATTTTGAAAGGCTTTGAGGGGTGACAAAAAGCTTTTCGGCAAGCTCAGCTTGGGTGAAATTCTTTAGTTTTCTGTAAAACCTAATATTTAATCCGAGTTTTTGGGAAGGATTCATATCTTTACCGCCTTTTTGATTATTATATGTATTTGCCGTGTTATTATTCTACCACAATCTGAATTCGATTTCAATGCGATATTTGTATATGTTCGCAGGTTCTCAACCTTAGGTTGAATATTGTCTGAATATACGGACAAATACTATGGCGGATGTACTTAGGCACATTCAGCTGCGGATAGAGGGAAAGGTGCTGACGGAGACTGCGGAGAAATAAGCTTTTGCAGTTAAATTATTGCTTAGCCGAAAATTCCAAAAAGAACAATACACAAATCAATGTAATAAAAATCCCATCAAATTGATTGCACAAGTCCGTTTTTAACGGACTTGTGCAGATTTTGACGGGATTTTTATTGTATTTTGCTTTTTATAATTATCCGTAATAGCTTATTTGAGTTTTTTCATAATGATAGCTCCGCATTCAAAAATGTTTTTATCATTTTATCTCATCGACAAAATATGCTCTTGTGTGAGCAACATAGCCCTCATGATCTGTGACTGTGATGCGGAAATATGAGCGGCTTTCATCTATGTCCTCTTTTTCTCGTGACTCGTTCAGATATTTATTTATATCAAAGTTTGCCGAGGTAATATTATCGCCTCTCTCAACCATTGCAACACGGCGCTCGGTGGTAAGCATTATCTCTCTGGCCTCGCTCGTTTCGATATGTACGATGCCATCCTCAATATAAAGCTCATTTATCTGGGGGCCGATAGAGGAATAGAGATCGCCTCTTTCGAGGGCATCCATAATCGTGCTGTATTCCAGCTTGTCTGCCTTGACCATTACCCAACCACCGAAAGCCGCGCGGAGAGAATGGGCATCGTCCGCCGCTATGGGGCAAACTCGCTTACCCATTTTCAGCAGGTCATCAACAGGCTGGATGGTATCGGGATAGCCGCCGCAGACCGAGGCGGAATTATACCATTCAACTCCCCAAAGTCCTTCAAGCGCGGCGTAATCCGGGTAGGAATGCATCGACCAGACGGGGTGATTATAGCAAGCGAGGAAGCCTGCGGCTGTCACCTTTTTTATGATATCGTTTATGCACTCGACCGAGTATTTGAAATCGTATTTTGTCTTGCGCATCTCATCGGTTATGTATGCCTTTGAGTTGGGAGCCCAGATGTAGTCCTCATTGAAGCAGGGAAGGACTGCATTGTGCTTATCCTTGGCATAGAAATTGATATGATAGGTAGGGACATTGTTGCCGAAACGCAGGTCTCCCGTGGCGTTCAGCGAAAGCTCATAAGAGGTGATGGGAAGAAAATTTTCGTCCTCCAGATCGCTGTGGTCAACTATCATTTCATGATCGGTGTAGGCAACGATGGAGAATCCTTTTTCGAGGTATGCTTCCTTGACCTCCTCGGGAGTGAGAGAGCCATCGGAAATTACCGTGTGTCTGTGGAGATTGGCTTTATAAAAATTGCCGCTCTCGGGCAGAAGATACTGCTTCATGATTTTGTCCTTCTTTCGCATTTTAATTTTATTGACTTAGAGCATTAAGTTTTTTATTCGGAAACAGATTCTATTATGATGACTGCTGTGGCTTCTTCCTTGTGGCAGAGCGTATAAAGCAGCTTTTTATTTAATTTGTAGTTTTCAAAAAGGAAAATATTTTGTTTGGAGTTTTCCATCAAAATTTTTCTGATCATTGTTTGTCTTATATCAAAATCCGAGATTATTCCGTCATCTGAGTAAGCCGCGGTCGTGAAAAAAGCGATGTCTACATTGAGATGTCGAACGTATTGCTCGGCGATAGAGCCTACAAGGCACATATCCTGCTCATAATATTCGCCTCCTATGAGTATGCAGGGGATATGCATGTTTCCCGCTGTCAGCAAAGCCTTTACGGAATTGGTTACAATGGTCATATCCTTAAATCTGCTGATATGCGGTATCAGGTATTGGCAGGTGGAGGAGCTGTCAATAAATACTGTCATTCCGTCATGTAAATAGCTGATGCATTTTTTAGATAATTCCTCTTTCTC
>JAFTXK010000080.1 GCA_017461635.1 Clostridia bacterium
CAATATAATCAAGCTCTCCACCGATGATTCCAGCATTAAGGTCTACCTCATCCCCACAAACGAGGAGCTGGTTATCGCGAGAGACACCGCGCGCCTCGCAAAGGATCTGGTTAAATAATTATTTGTATAATAAGAAACTGCTGTCCAAAACGGACAGCAGTTTCTTATTATCTAAGCAGAAATTTATAAAGCAACTATCTCAAGTTTCTATTTATTCGTCTTTCCTCACAGCACCATCCTTACCCCTATCGCATAATATATTACAAAGGAGGTGCAAATATGGATTGCATAGCATCATTTGCTTCACAGACTTATGCTATCAAAGCGCAGAAGGCTCTTTCGAACGCCGCCATCTTGAGCCGTGTGATCAAGCTCGACGGTGAAAAAAGCAAACGAGGATGCGCATATGGCGTCGAGATACCGTGCAGTCTGCTGGAAAGCGCAAAAAAAACACTCGAAAGATCAGGGATCAGAGTCCGCCGCTATTACAGGGGAGACACTGAGATATGATATATTTTGATAATGCCGCAACATCCTTCCCAAAGCCACTTTCGGTATATAGGGAGGTTGAGCACTGTATAAAAAATTACTGCGGAAACCCCGGGCGCGGTTCTCATTCGCTCTCGCGGAGATCCGCTGAAAAGGTATACGAAACAAGAGAAAAAATTGCCGATTTCTTCGGCTCTCCCTCTCCCGAAAATGTATTTTTCACCTATAATGACACCTATGCGCTGAACATGGTGATAAAGGGCTTGGTGAATGAGGGCGACCATGTTATTATCAGCGATATGGAGCATAATTCGGTCTACCGCCCCATTGCGGCTCTTGCTGAAAACGGGATCATAAGCTATGATATTTTCGATACCATGTGCCTTTCCCACTTGCGTACTCCCGAAAGAATATGCGCAAATATCAGAAGGCTTATAAGGCGAGAAACGAAAATGCTCATAGCCACCCATGTTTCAAATATCTGCTCTGCCGCCCTGCCTCTTCGCGAGATCGGTGAGCTCTGCAGAGCCCACGGAATGATCTTTGTAGTTGACGCGGCGCAGTCGGCAGGACATCTGCCCATAAACATGGCTGAAATGAAGATAGACGCACTTTGCGCCCCGGGTCATAAAGGGCTTTACGGTCTCCAGGGAAGCGGTTTTGCCCTTCTCCGAGACGGTCTGCTTCCCTTCCCTATCATTGAAGGAGGAAGCGGCGTAAATTCACTCATGCCCGAAATGCCTGAGGTATCGCCCGAAAGATATGAAGCGGGAACGCTGTCGGTTCCCTGTATTGCTTCTCTTTGTGAAGGCGTCGAGTTTGTGAAAAGCCGAGGTATAGATGCAATACACGAGCATGAGAGTGCCCTATACAGACGTCTTTCCGATATGCTCTATTCCCTTCCCGAGATAAAGCTTTATGCGCATAATCATGTGGGATCAACACTTTTATTCAATATAGACGGAATCCCCTGCGAAAAGGCAGCAGATTTGCTTGACAGACGCGGCATCTGCGTACGCAGCGGCTTCCATTGCTCCCCCCTTGGGCATAAAACGCTCGGAACTATCGAAAGCGGTGCAGTTCGTGTCAGCTTCAGCCCATTTAATACCATGCGTGAGCTTGAATTCTTCTATTCAGCGCTGAAAAGCATTATCTGCGAAAAATAAAATCAAATGTGGGCAGCCCATTCAGCCGCCCACATTTTCTTGCAATATAACTACCGATAATCTTTTATTTTTCTTTTTTGCATATTCTATGGTAAAAAGACTTCCTTTGGATTTACCATCCCACAAAATCAGAACTTCATCTGCTATATCGACCATCATTTTATTTCTCTTTAATGGCGCGCCGCGTTTATATATTTGATATTGAGGTCGAAGTACAAGCTTTGATAATTTATGATCATCGGCATATTTTTCGGCTATCTCATCTATCCCCTTAGCACCACCGGTAATTATTAATTCAATATCCCCAACTATATATTTTGACAGATCAATATTCTTAATGCTGCGCGATCCTGCTACCAACAATTTCATGTATAATCCCCTTTATATTTATATATCTATATAAGTATATACCTTAATAGCTAAATTGTCAAGTAAGGATATATCTATTAAAATATATATAGTAAAGAGGTGATATCAATGATCAAGCTTACAATAGATAAAGTTCTTGAAAAAAACAAAATTACAAGGTACGAATTGTCAAAAAGAACAGGCATAGTTTTCCACATTATAGATAAGTATTATAAAAATAAAGTAGTTCGCTATGATAGTTATGTACTTGATCGGATATGCGATGCACTTAATTGCGATATTTCTGATATTATTGAATATAAGAAATAAAATCTCGGGAGATTTCCCGAGATTTTATTTTTAGGATAAATTTTTATTTCTCTACACTCGTGCAACAACTTTCAGCACTGTACATTGGTGGAATATTATCTATAATAAACATAATGAACAGTTATAGTTCTTTCTACACCGCCGTGCTCAAGGTCGATACCCGTAAGAACTGCGCCGTCGCCTGAAAGCAGTTCCCATGCGCGCATATCCTCAACAGGTGTTCTGAAAATCACCTCAGAGGAAGCAAAAACGATAAACTCTCCATTTCTTATGCTGAATGCACCGCTTTTACCAATGACCTCTTCAACATCGTCCTTGCGCTCGGTAACATATCTTATCAGCTTTTTGCTTATCATCTCAGCCATTTCAAGGCGAAATCTCTTGCTGTCCTCTTTTTTAGGCTTAAAAAGCTTTGAAAAAATACCCATAAGCCCTCCTTACAGATAAAGCTTGGCAAGTCCGCCTTCGCCTGTCTCGCGATATATCTTGGAAAGATCTCTGCCTGTTTCGTACATCGTCTGAACTATAAGGTCAAAGGATATCTTTCTTGTGTCGGTAAGGAAATTTGCAAGGTTCACAGCATTGATAGCACGCATCGCCGCAACGGCGTTGCGCTCGATACAGGGGATCTGTACAAGCCCTTTTATGGGGTCGCAGGTGAGTCCGAGATGATGCTCAATGGCAACCTCCGCGGCATATTCGATCTGCGCGATCTCCATATCATATATCTCCGCAAGAGCTGCCGCCGCCATGGCACATGCACTGCCTATCTCAGCCTGGCAGCCGCATTCCGCTCCGCTGATGGAAGCATTTGTCTTTATCAGATTTCCTACGATGCCCGCAGTTGCAAGCGCATGCAGGATAGTATCGGTATCGAGCTGTTTTTTCTCCGTAATATAGCGAAGCACGGCAGGAAGAACACCGCTTGAACCGCAGGTAGGCGCAGTTACGATAACGCCGCCTGCCGCATTCTGTTCGCTTACGGCGAAAGCATAGGAACAAACAAGCCGATTCTGCTTTGTCTCCGCGCTCTCGTCCATATGACGCTGATTATAAAGATATTTTGCCTTGCGCAGAACTCCCAGTCCTCCGAAAAGCTCACCGTCAACATGAAGTCCGGCTTCAACAGAGCCCAGCATCGCGCCCCAGATAGTACGCAGATAAGCCCATATCTCCTTGCCCTCTACCTCTTCAACATACTGCCAGAGGCGAAGCTTATTCTTCTCGCAATATTCCGCGATATCCTTGAATTTATCAAGTTTATAAACCCTCTCGGGAGTATAGCCCTCCTGACCGAGAATCTGTATAGCTCCTCCGCCAACCGAAAGGACCGTCCATTCACCTATGCTCTGCCCATCCTTTATGGCGCAAAGCTTCATGGTATTCGGATGCGGCAGATCGGAACGTGTCTTATCAAATTTTATGATATTTTCCGAAGGATGAAGAGCTCTTTTTATAACAAAATCGGTTCTGTGCCCCACTCCGGTAAGTGCAAGAGAACCGTAAAGTGTAACCTCATAGAGTTCCGCATCGGGGAAGGCTCTCTTAAAAAGCGTTGCCGCCTTTTCCGGACCCATGGAATGAGAGCTTGAAGGTCCGGATCCAACCCGATAAAGCTCCTTTATCGATTCCATTCCCATGCCGCTGAGCTTTTCGCCCTTGGATTCCTCTTCTCTCGGGATAAGATCATCCACAAGAACTCCAAGCGCCTGTGCGATCTCTCCGAGGGTGTCAACTGTTGGATAAGCCTCGCCGCGCTCCCATTTGGAAACAGCGCGGTTGGAAACTCCGAGACGTTCACCCAGCTCTATCTGCGATAATCCGCGTGCTATTCTGAATTTTCTTATTCTTTCGGCAAACTGAAATTTGTCCATTGTACGATCCTTTGCAAATTAATGTCGGTAAAAATATTATACACCCTCAGTGCTCCAAAGTCAAGGAGCATTTCGCTTCTTCGGGAAAAATACATGGAGAATAAAGCAAACAAATGCTGCCGCTGAGATATAGATCAGCATATCCGCAATCGATCCTCCAGAGGAGGATAACAGATAATAATATGGCGGAAAAAGCTTTGCAAGAGGCTCAAGAGAACCTATGCTCCAAAAAACAGGACAGATCACAAGCATCCCGATGGCAAGCAAGGGTGCAAGAGCGGTAAGTGCCCCCAGCCCAAAGCAGAGCCTTTCGATTATCATGCAGAAAAGAACCGAAGAAAGCGCAAAAAGCATCAGAAGAAGCACTTCTCTGCCAATATTCGCTGCCGCGCCTGCCGCCGCAAGCGACAGAAGCATAACGATGCAAAAATCAAATATCGCCATAAAATGATAACCAAAGGTGAAAAGAGGCATATATCTATCGGGTATCTTAATAAAAAGCTCACGCTCGCGGTCTATCTTAAAAAACATGGATACCGTAAGTCCTGCAAAAACAGTAAACACCGACAGAAGTCCGCGCAAGGGTGCGGAAAGATAATCAGCCTCGGCAACAGTCTGCTCCCCCTCGGAAAGGATCTCAAAAAGCTCGCTTCCCTCAGGCATAACTGCGGCATAATAGGAATCAAGTGTTTCTTCATCTATATCGGAAGAGACCTCATTTTTTACATAATCAAGATAGAATTCATGAGAAACATAGGGATATAGCACACCTCCAAGCTTTTCGCGCATAAGCATCATTGTAATATCGTCCTCACGCTGACAAACAGAAACAAGATAATTATTTGCCGTCTGTCTCTCGGCGAATTTTTTCACCCTTTCGCCAAAATCTGCGCAAAATATCCATGCCGCATCTGCTTTTCCGTATATAACGGCTTCGCGTGCATCCTCGCTGTTCGAGCCTACAAACCTGATAATGCCCTCATCCTCCATAAGAGAGCCGATTATTTCGGATGATACAGCATCATCATCCTCCGCGGCAAGATAAACCGTGAGAATACCGCTGTCCATTCCCGAAAGAATACCAAGAAGCAGTCCCATTAAAGGCACAAGAGCAATCAAAACGAGAAAGCCTTTTTTCTTCCAAAAACGCTTATGAAAAATATGATATAAAGAAAAGATATTCTTAAACTTTTTCATATCGCGTCACCTCCCCGTCCGATTATCCTATGGCGGCGCAAAAGAATTGACGCTAAAAGGAAAACGAAAAGATAAGCTATAATAATTATTATAGGTCTCAGAATCTCTCCGCCCGAAAGCGCAGAAGCAAGAAGCTCTCTCGCACAGCCCGCAGGCAAATACGGCGAAATATGCTGAATGACCTCGGGAAAGAAATATACAGGATAGAGACATCCTGAAAAATAGGATAGAGAAAGCGCAACAAAAAACTGGGAAAGAGCACCTGCCATAATACCTTCCGTCACCTCAAAAATAAAGGTCTGCAAAGCGGATATCATAATAAATGACAACATTACCGAAAAAAAGAAATCCGAATCCAGCTCATGTCCGATAAGCCCCTCGATATCACCGCCGAAAAATATCACAATTCCTCCGAAAAGGAGAGAAAGCGAAAATATACCAAGAAGCGAGAAAGCAAAATATTCTCCGCATATCTGACTGAAAGCTCCGATCCTGCGCGAAGAAAGCAAAGCCGGAAGCGCAGAATTCTTACGCGCAAAAACTCCTGCAAAACCGATGCCAAGCAGAAGCAGAAAAAATACGATAACTCCGCAAAAGACAGAAGGAACAAGCCCGATACCCTTTGTAACTCCAAAGCTTTCAAGCCTATACATTTTTGATCTTGAAAGAATAAAATCAACATACTCTATCGCCGCGTCATTAGCCACCGTGCCGTATTTCATGCCGTGTGCAAGATCTTCCGCAACATTTCCCGCCGCATAAACACCGCGCTGAGATTCAACGAGCAAAACAGATATAAGATCGAGAATCTCGTCTTTCACAAAATCAGCCATTGAAACCGCCCTGCGCGATGAAACATAGGTAAGCTTCCCGACATCGCCATAGTAAGCATTCATCACAAAATCCTCGGGAATAACTATATAAGCCGCAAGATCGCCCCTTTCAAGTGCCTCTTTCGCTTCCGTCTCTCCCATAAAGCTGAGATTCAGAGCAAGTCTTGAGGAATCGAAATTCCGAAGAGCCGCCATGCCGAGAGCAAGATATGTATCATCTGCATTGCCTACAATACCGATCTCTATTTTTGCTTCATTCTCTTCTTCATTCTTCACAAAAGCAGAAAAAGCGGCAAAAATGCAGAGAAGAAGCACCAACGAAATTGCAATAACAGAAGGTATCGCACGGGCAAACCGCTTTAACTGAAGGAAAAAATATACCGTTCTTTTCATCAGAATATCTCCGCCAAGGCTTTGGCATCGCCTTGATATACCGTTTCGTTTACAGTACCGTCTTTGATAACGAATATCCTGTCACACATGCGAAGTTCGCTCTCGTCATGGGTAGAGAGCAGGATGATGCCGCCCTTTTCCTTATGAGCCGAAAGATACTCTCTTATCTGCTCCTTGCAAATAAGGTCGAGAGCCGCCGTAGGCTCATCGAGAATAAGGACGGTCGGATCTTTTGCCATGCTGCAGCCGATAGAAAGTCTTTTTTTCATTCCGCCAGACATTTTACGAACAGGAGTTCTGAGGAATTCATCTATCCCCAGCATTTTGAGCGTTCCATCCTTAAGCTCTCTCTTAAGCTCCTCCCTTCCGTACCAAAGGCGCAGATTGTCCAGAGCCGAAAGCTCTTCCAGAAGAGGAGTTCCCTGAGGCACATAGCCGATAAGTGAGGAAAGTCTTTTTCTGTCCGAAAAGAGATCTTCTCCGTCTGCCGAAAAAGAACCTCCGTCTGCCCTTCTCACTCCCGCAAGGATAGAAAGCAATGTGGATTTACCGCATCCGTTTCCGCCGACGATCCCAATGCATTCCCCGCTCTCCGCAGAAAAGGAAACCCCGCTTAGAACCGTCTTTTTACCGTATTTTTTGCTGATATTTTCTATCTTTATTTCCATAATAACTCCAAAAGAGGCATCGGCTCGGCGAATACCGCCTGCCGATGCCTCGGATCATTCCTTTAGATTACTGCCCCTGAAGAGCCATTGCAAGATAAAGCTGGATGAGATTTACATATTCACCCGGAATGGGGGAATTCTTCATATTCTCGAAAAGAGGCTCAAGATCAAGCAGAGCAAGAAGCTCGCTTTCATCCTCCATTGCCAATATATCAAGGGAGTCACCCTCTGCAGGTACAGCAGGCTTTTCAGTATCCTTCGATGCTGAGTTCACTGTGAGTGCCGCAAACTTATCTTCTCCGTTCATTACCGCGATCTCATACCAAGACTTATCCGCGGAGCTTTCAAAGCTGATACGGATAGTATAAACCGAAAAAATACTTGCCAGCATTTCGGTATTCTCACCCTCGGGTACTTCAAGGATCTCAATATCAACTGTACCCTTTGTACAGTCTGCCGCAAAATCGGTAAGAGTGATATTGGCATAATCTATACCTGACTCGGTAACGGTAAATGTACCGTTTACAGTCTTATCTGCCGTACCGCTTCCAATAAGCAGATCCTCGCCCTCGATACCAAGCTCAAAGCCGAAATTCTTGCCATCCTTTGCAATGGCATAAGAGAATACCTCTTCTTCACCGTTCTTGAATGTTCTGCCGATCACCTCGTCATCGCTGTTTACATAATCGATAAGAATGATATCATCACCTGTATCTTCTGTATCACCTGTCTCTTCTGAAATATCAGCAAGAAGCTCGTCGATTCCGGCAGTAAAGTCCTTATAATAAGACTCACCACTGCCTTCAGTGCCATTCGAGGTCTCAGCTATAACATTGCCGAAAGCAATTATGACAGCTTTAAGCTCCTCATCTGCACGCGCAGATTCAAGAACAGTCTTTGCTATTGCTTTTGCATCCTCTTCGGTAACAGTCACCGTCAGAATACTGCAATTCTGCTCGATACCGTTTGCCGCTATCTTACCTTCTGTACGTTCAACATTTTCGATGCCGTCAAGAACCATATTTATGTATTTCTTAGCCAGAGCATTCAGAGTTTTGCCCTCGGGAAGCATTGAGGGATCTATTACAGTCGCGGAAAGATCGGTATCTGCCGCATCGTTATAGTTTATAGCAAGTGCCTTTGTCAATACCTCAGGCACGCTCAGATAGATCATGCCGCTGACATAATCGCAAATTACATCAAGAGACAGGAGCTTGCTCTCTCCGAGAAGCAATCCTATGTCAACTCCGTAAACCTCGCCGTCCATATAAACACCGGTATCAATGCCGATGTTAGAAAGCCAGGAAACATCAACGCCCGCCAGAAGCTCGATCATATTCAGTGCTTCTTCGGAAAGCTCAATATCTGCTGTGGCTTCAGCACCGATTTTATTAAGCTTACCGTCAAAAGCGAGAGAAACATCATAAAGCGATGTAATAGTATCTATTCCATCTTCAATGGGAGCACCTTCAACATGCTTGAAATAATCGGCAGGATCGTCAAATGTCTTTTTTCCGCATGACCCAAGCATGAAAGAAAACAAAAGCATTAAAGCAAGTGCCGCCGCAAAAAATCTCTTTTTGCCAAAATTCTTAAATACCATAAAAATTCTCCTTTTCTCAAAATGTTTGTTAAAGTGTAGCATAACGGGCTTACCCGTTATTAATATTATTACACAAAAACACCGATTTGTCAAGTGTCAACCTTTGGATCAATATTTTAGACTTTTTTCAACTTTCGGGCAAAAGATCAAGATGGTACTTATATTTTCAATTTATAATCCAACTATCCAGTTTGCCGCCAGCATGATGCAAGGCAGGGTTATTACGGTGAAAAGCGAGGTAACACCAACTGTCTGTGCCGCATAGCCCGGCGCAATATCATAAAGCTCCGCAAACATGGTGATGTTCGTTGCACTGGGCAGAGCCGCAGCCGCCGTTGCAAAAAGTATCATATAATCGGGAAGACCGATCAGCTTCGCAATAATGCAAACGCAGAGCGGCATCAGGATCAGTCTGCAAAGGCAGGCATAATACATGCGCAGGTCGCAGAAGATCTGCTTTGTTGTTCTCGTTGCAATAAGCGCACCGACAATAAGAACCGAAATAGGCGTACACAGATTATTAAGATATCCCGTATAAGTGATAAGCACATCGGGTATCTCGATCCAGCGCATAAGAAGATAGAGCACTATACCGATAAAGCAAGGAACTGTACCGAAATTGATCAGTATCTTTTTTGCATTCATCTTGATATCTTTTCTGCCTCTTGCAAGGATTATCATGCCCCATGTCCAAACAAAGAGATGGAATCCGATAACATAGAATGATCCCCAGAATACGCCGATATCGCCGAAGATAGATTCGAATATCGGGAATCCTATAAAGCCCGCATTTGAAAATATAAGTGAAAATTCCGCAATCTTGTGTTCGTCAAAATCCTTAACGGTCTTTGCAGCAAAGAAGGCAAAGATACACAGAAAAATATGAACACCGATACTGAGAGCAAACATCGTAAAGCCCGCCTTGGTGTTTTCGGCGGAATATTCGATCTTGATAAGCGAATAAACTATCATCATCGGCTGACCGATATTGACGATAAGCTTTGAAAGACGTTTTGATGCAACCTCATCAATAACGCCGGTCTTTCTTGCAATAAATCCCGTTGCCAGAAGCAAAAACAGGACTATCATTATTTCGATAAGTGAGGAAAAGGATTCTGTGTTCATTCTATAAGTCTCTTTCTTAGTTATTTAGCGAAAGCTCATCCAGCTTTGCCTTAATATTCTGCATATCGCGAAGCATATCCTCTTTTTTGTGCGGATCGCGAAGAAGTGCCGCAGGATGATAGACAGCCGTCATAAGATAATTGCCCTTTTTGAACCACTGTCCATGCTCCTTTGTGATCTTGAAATCGGGCTTTATCAGCTTCATTGCCGAAATTCTGCCAAGGCAGATGATGATCTTAGGCTGCATCAGCTTGACCTGCTCGCGCAGATAAGGAAGGCAAGCCTCCTCCTCTGCCGGAAGCGGATCTCGGTTATTCGGAGGACGGCATTTAAGAATATTGGCTATATATACACGTTCTCTTTCGATATCAACGGCATAAAGATATTTATCAAGAAGCTTTCCTGCCGCGCCGACAAAGGGAATACCGCTAAGATCCTCCTTTTCGCCCGGAGCTTCTCCAACAAAAAGCACATCGGCATCTTCATTTCCCGTGCCGAAAACGCAATTTGTTCTGGTCTTCGAGAGCGCACAGGCAGTGCAGCCCTCACATTTAGCTTTGAGCTCTTCCCAGCTGCTCATAGTTAAGGTCACCTCCGCAAAGACTTGTTCAAATATATATGATACCACATTTTTGCGATCTATGCAATAGAAATGACCGAATTTTATCAAATTAACAAAAACATTTCTTATATTGCATCAGCATTCTTTTTGTTTATGCGGCCTTATGTCAAAAATATTCTTCCCCTCATATACTGAAAACAAACAACAGATTGGAGGTTTTATTTATGAAACTTGACCGCAAGGCGCTTGACCGCCTGCTTTCGATGAATGATGAACAACTGAAGGGCGTGATCGAATCCCTCGCCGCCGAATCAGGACTTGATCTGCGAAGCTTCGGAATAACCGAAGATAATATTGCTTCCATCCGCAAGGCTCTGACCGGTGCCACAGATGAGGATATCAAAAAAGCAAGCGAACAGCTTGAGGAATTCAATAAAAGAGAAAGGAAAAGATCATGAACGGCGGCGGTGATTCCCCGCTCGGATCTCTTCCCTCTTCGGAAGCACTTCAGGGAATGATCGGAACGCTGATGTCGAATCCCGATCTGATGAAGAATATACTTGGTGTCATCGGAAATCTGAACTTGGAAGAAAAGAAAAATGACACCGAAAAAAGCGGCATCGTCCCGTCAACCGAGCAAAAAAACGAG
>JAFTXK010000081.1 GCA_017461635.1 Clostridia bacterium
GAATTCAGTTCATTTGCAATAGGCAAGGCATGAACGGCATCATCTGTCTCTGCAATGCTCATTCCCTCGGCAATTGCTTTTATCTCTTCAACAGTTATACCATAGCCGACTATTCCACGCACGACCATTTCTTCCTCGGCGAAGAGAACGTAAATATCCTTATCGTAAACAGAAAGATCATTTGAGATCAGCAGATAAGCTTCATTATCGCCCGCCATGAATTTTTCGGCAGAATCTATGTCTTTGATTATAGCATTGAGATCGCTTCGGCGCAGATCATAGCCGTTAAAAGTTATAGCGCGGTTGTTGACAGAACCGCCATACTTGTGCGAAGCTGTCATATCCTCACTCAGATCCTCGGGCATGTAGGCAAATTCAAGCCTAACGCTTATCTCGCCCGCTTCCTCATTGGAATTCCATGCGCGAAGAGGAGCTTCGGTATCCTTGTTTTCCTCAGGAAGTACCGCATTTATCCTCACCTCATCATCCTTCTGCATCATCGTAAATGTTATAAATTTTGATGCCGCCAAGGCACTGACGCTGAGAACGGTAATGATTGCCGCGGCAATAAGGATCTTAAAGCCCGTTTTTGGACTAAAGCTGCTGTTGCTCCTTCCTGCGGTCATGCCCTGCTCATAGCAAGCAGATTTTATCCTCGCCTTGGCTTCATCACTCAGATTAATATGTTTGATAGCTGATCTTATCGGATTATTTTTCAATATTTTCACTCCTTTTTATAGATTTTCATAAAGAGTTCACGTCCTTTTTTGACGCGCATTTTTACTGCCGACTCGCTTCTGCCGATGATGCCGGCAATCGTTTTGTAGTCTTGCCCCTCGGCAAAATGAAGTATCATTACTTCGCTGTACTTTTCCGGAAGAAGTAACAGCGTTCTTATGACCTCGCCGCCGTCACTGCCTTCATCTGCATAGATCCCTGTAATGGTATCGATATCCTCGGCGGCATGAGCTCGGTTGCACCTGCAGATATCCCGACAGCGGTTGATGGCTACACGAATGAGCCAAGCCTTTCGGTGCTCCTCGGAATCAAATTTCGGATGCTTTTTCATATATCTGAGATAGGTGTCCTGAACAGCGTCCTCAGCATCGGCTTCATTTGCCAGTCTTATAAGACAGATCCGGTATAGCATGTCACCATATTCGTCCACAATAAATTCGACATCATCCATTCCCTTCCACCTCCTTTCACTTATAATACGTTTTTATAGCGCAAAAAGTCAATTTTTTTGAAAAATTCACCTAAAAAAGCCACACTATCTGTGCGGCTTTTAGTTTAAAAGAAGAACCATTTTTTCTTTGGCTTTTCTATTTTATCTATAGAGTAATCGATATCGTTTTTGACCCTTTCAATGTCCTTTATGGACATTCGGCTGTAGAGCCCTCGCTCAAAATCACGGCGGAAGCCGTATAGCTCTCCTTTGAGGTCATCCTCAAACCTGCCGATATAAAGCTCATATTTGATAAGCGGCAGAAGTGCGGAGCAACGCATTACAGGATCTGAAAAATCCTTCCCATAAAGCTCGCTAAGTGCTCCTCTCATAGCCTTCACATTCTTTTTGTGCTTCAAGCGGCGAACAGAAGAGTTGAAATTATCACTTGCCTCGGAATATATATTATCCACCGTCCATTTAGCTCTGAAGGTATCTACAGCCTTATCATAACAGCCGAAGATCAATCTGCAATCCAATAGAGCTCCCGTGCTTCCTTCGATATTTACACCAAGGAAATCGCAAATACTTTTCAATCTGTAGTTTTTCGGCTCGGCAGGATAGCATTTTTCGGCGAAATTATAAAGATCAATATAATCATTCTCTATTTCTGCGCCAATTGACCTTTTCATTTCGGCACAAAGTGTCTTAAGCGCAAATTTTTCAAGATAATGCCCAACCAAAATATCATCGCCGAAAAAGTTAAGTATATCATGTGCGACCTCGGAGAAGCTCGGCGCGTTTGCCACCATTTCATCGGTAATTCCATTTATGAGCGTGACATTGGTGGGAATATTCTTGCGCGGCTTTATGTATGTGCGAAAGCTATCGACGATCTGCCGTTCTCTCACTCGCAAAGCGGCAAAATCGATTATTTCGGCATTCTCAAGCCCTGTTGTTTCGATATCAAAAACAACATAATCATCAATATCCGCATCATATCTGAGTCCTTGAAATTCGTTATTCATTTCCGCTTCCTTGAGGAAAAGAGGGCTGAAACAGCCCTCTTAATATTTTATCACTTATTCTCAGGCTTCATTGTGGGGAACAGCAGGACATCTCTGATGGATGCGCTGTCTGTAAGAAGCATTACGAGACGGTCAATACCAAAGCCCAGACCGCCTGTGGGGGGCATACCGTATTCAAGAGCAGTGACATAATCATAGTCAACCTCTGCATTGCAGTTCGGCTCCTCTGCCTTCTTTGCGGCAACCTGACGCTCGAAGCGTTCCTTCTGATCAATGGGGTCGTTAAGCTCACTGAATGCGTTACCGAATTCTGTTGCGTTAATGAAGTATTCAAAACGCTCGGTGAATGCGGGATCATTGGGCTTTCTCTTAGCCAGAGGTGAGTTCTCAACGGGATAATCATAGATAAATGTAGGCTGAATGAGGTTTTCTTCAACAAATGCATCAAAGAATTCAACAAGAACAGTACCCTTCGTAGCATTTTCGGGAACTTCAACGTGCATTTTCTTTGCACAAGCCCTTGCATCCTCATCGGTAGCCCAGTCATTATAATCACAGCCGCTGTACTTCTTTACAGCCTCAACCATAGTCATTCTTTCCCAATGACCCATGTCGATCTCCTTGCCCTGATAGGTAATTACCTTAGAGCCCGTGATCTTTTCTGCAAGCATGGTATTCAGCTCTTCAACAAGATCCATCATACCCTTATAGTCGGTGAACGCCTGATAAAGCTCAATAGTAGTAAATTCGGGGTTATGCTTGGGATCCATACCCTCATTTCTGAAGATACGTCCAACCTCGTAAACTCTATGCATACCGCCTACGATAAGTCTCTTAAGATAAAGCTCTGTCTCAATGCGCAGATACATAGGCATATCAAGGGTATTATGATGTGTTATAAAGGGTCTTGCGGATGCTCCTATCTCAAGGGGAACAAGGATAGGCGTATCGACCTCAAGGAAGCCCTTGGAATCAAGATAATTTCTGATCTCCTTAAGGATCATTGAACGCTTGATAAATGTATCCTTAACATCGGGATTAACGATAAGATCAACATATCTCTGTCTATATCTCGTTTCCTGATCCTTAAGACCATGGAACTTTTCGGGGAGAGGAAGCAGAGACTTTGAAAGAAGCTCGATCTCCTTAACATGAACCGAGATCTCGCCGCGTCTCGTTCTGAAAACAAATCCGCTGATACCGACGATATCACCGATATCCCACTTCTTGAAGCCTTCAAACGCTTCTTCGCCGATCTCATCTATGCGGACATAGCACTGGATCCTGCCCTTTTCATCTGCAACATCGATGAAATTAGCCTTACCCATATCGCGGCGGCTCATAAGTCTGCCCGCGATCTTTACGTCCTTATTCTCCAGCTCCTCAAAATTCTCGCGGATCTGGGTAGTATATGTGTCAAAATCAAACTTGACCTTTTCATAGGGGTTTGCGCCCTGTGCGCAGAGATCCGCAAGCTTTTCACGGCGAATACGGAGTATATCACTCAGCTCATCTGCTGTGATCTCGGGCTCTGCCTCTTCTATATTCTGAATATTCTTCTCTTCTGCCATTTTAATAATGTCCTTTCGGAATGTTTTATATTACTTATCGTTCTTAGCTCTCGAAACCTCGAGAACTTCAAGATGAATAGTGCCGCTCGGCACATCAAAGCTTACCGAATCGCCTGCTCTTGCACCAATAAGAGCCTTGCCTACGGGAGACTGATCGGAGATAAGTCCCTGCATGGGAGCAACCTGGTTGGGAGCAACGATGCTGTATTCTTTTTCTGTATTTGTCTCTTTAACAAGAACCTTAACAAGAGAACCCATGCTGACAACTCCCGCATCGATCGTTGCTTCGTCAACAACCACCGCATTTGCGATCATTTCCTCCAGCTCCTTGATCCTCGCTTCGATCTGAGCCTGTTCATTTCTTGCCGCATCATATTCAGCATTCTCTGAAAGGTCTCCGAAGGAACGCGCTACCGCGATCGCCTCAAGGTTTTCCTGTCTTTTTGTATTTTTAAGGTAACTGAGCTCATCTGTCAGCTCCTTAAGACCGTCCTGTGTATAAAGCATCTGCTTTCCTTTTGCCATGACATTTATCTCCTTTGGTGTTTAATTGGTTTCGTTTAAATATTGGATCGCCCTCTGAAGCTGAGTATCATCAGCATCCGAGATCTTATAAAGATTTACATTTTTGAATTCCTCAGCCATCTCTATCTTGATATCGGGAACAATACCTATTCCGTCATATCCCTCGGAGAAGGGAGGAAAATACATCTTGGTCGTCATCTTGATTCCGCCGCCGTCGGGAAGGCTGTAGATAGTCTGAACGCTTCCCTTTCCAAAGGTCGTCGTTCCGACAATGACTGCTTTTTCATAATCCATAAGAGTACTTGTAAAGAGTTCTGCAGCACTGGCAGAGCTTCCATTACAGAGAACCGCCATGGGAGCATTGAATTCCTCTCCTCCGGATTTTATTATACTCTCATTGCCGGCCTTATCCTTCATTCTGATTATCGGACCTTCGGGAACGAGAAAATCAAGGATCTCACAGATAGCACCGAGATCTCCGCCCGGATTATTTCGAACATCGAAAATAAATTTCGTTGCGCCCTGCGCCATAAGAGAATCAAGTGCCTCGAAAAACTGAGTTGGAGTTATCTTATCAAACTCACTGATCCTGATAATTCCTATTGTTTTATCGGCATCATAGATATGAGAGGTTACAGTTTGAATAGTCACCTGGCGGCGTTCAATTGAGAAATCGATAGTTTCTTCATAGTTATCGCCTCTGACAGCAGTAAATTCGCAAAGAGTTCCTGCAAGTCCCTGAAGCTTAGCCACAGCCGGGGTATATCCGAGCTCAGCAACATCCTGTGCTTCCTCTCCAATGCCAACCGTGATAATAAGATCTCCCGGAAGAACTCCTGCTTCAAGCGCGGGAGAATCGGGCATAACATTTATCACTTCTATGGCATTATAATCCGCATTGAAAATTATATTAATACCGATGCCCTGCATCTCGCCGTTGCTTTCCTGTGTGAAAAGCGCATATTCCTCGGCAGTATAATATTCGGCATAGCGGTCACCGGTGCCGTATGCAAAGCCGTCAAGCATGCCGTTAAGCACCGCTTCGGTATCAAGATCATAATAGGAATAAAGATTGAACATCGATTCCAGCGTTGCGACCTTTTCATTATAAAAACCAGAATCCGAATTATTCAGAAGAGGATTTTTCGGTGCTTCATCACCGCTGACGGTATCCTCGGCATAAGCTTCTGCAAGCCTTGCTCTATAAGTATCCGTCAGAATGGTATAGGTTGACATAAATACCACTAATGCAACTGCGATAACACAGAATAATAGGGTAATTACCGATATTTTCTTATTCAAAACGACCTCCGCAAAATCTATCAGGGTTTAACAACATAATCGAGAGGATTCTTTGCCGTACCGTTAATTCTCACCTCAAAATGCAGATGATTTCCATATGAATGTCCCGTCGTACCCACAAAAGCGATAACATCGCCCTGCTTTACAACATCTCCAACCTTGCAATTGAGCTTATTAGCATGAGCATAAAGAGTAGATTTTCCGCCTCCGTGGTCAATGACTACATAATTACCATAGCTGTAATGGAAGGTTGCTGTAACGACCTTTCCGCTGTTAGATGCGTAAATATTTGTATTCTTCGTTGCGGGAATATCTATACCGCGGTGGAATTCTCTTACACCGTTAAGGGTTCTGTATCCGTACGGAGAGCTTATGCTCTTCCAGTTTAGCGGAAGAGGCCAGTTAAATTCACCGCCTACATATTGGCTGTTTTCCTTAGCCTGCAGCTCGCGGAGATATTTTTCAAGCTCTTTATCAAGCTCTGCCTCTGCCGCAGCATAGCTGTTATATGTGGATGTATATGCGCTGATATTACTTGAAAGCGTAATCAGATAATTCTCGTTTTCCTCCTGAAGAGCCTCAAGCTCCTTCTGTCTATCCTCAAGCTCGCTTTGATATGTCACCTGAGATTCTCTTGAGCTTTCAAGAGCCGCTTTTGCATCCTCAAGATCGATCTTGCTTTGTCTGAAGCTGTCAAGAAGCTTTGAACAATAGTCCATAAGCGATGTTACCTGCTCAATGCGCACGAGAAAATCATAAAAATCCTCTGCACCCAGCACCATTTCCACATAGCTTGCATCTCCCTCTTCATAGGTAAGACGCATGATCTGCTTGAAATTATCATACTGCTTATCAATATTATCAGAGGTTGTTTCTATCTCGGTCTCCTTTTCGAGGATCTTATTATCAAGCTCAGTGATAAGAGCATTGATAGTTGTGATCTCCTCTTCGGTAAGGTTCACCTGCTCATCAATATAGGATTTATATTGAATTGCCTCGGCGCGGTTGCTTTTTGCCGCGTTGATCTTAGCAAGAACATCTTTTTTCTGTTGCTGAATGGCTTTGATCTTAGCCTCCATAGCTGATACCGTTGCATCCGTCGCCGCATGGACAGTATTCGAACGGAGAAGGAATTCGCCCGCGCCCAAGAAGCAAAGCAGTGCTGCCAAAACGAACGATATAATTCTTCTCTTTAAAATCTTTGCCGATCTCATATGCGTTTAAGCTCCTTTCCGCAAAAAATTATGCCTGAAGATTTTTATGAAGTGAAATACAGCTTCCTATAACACCGGTCAGAATACCCACCGCAAGGAAAGCGAGGGCTACTATACCGCCTATATCTCCAAAGGAAGCCAGCTCTATCATCTGAATATCGGTTGCCACCATCTTTTCGAGACTGTAATAAATATACCACTGGAAAAGATAAGCGATAACACTGGAAAAAATACCGATGATAGTGCCCTCAATGATATAAGGTACAACTATGAACCAATCCGAGGCTCCTATGTATTTCATAACACGTATCTCTTCCATATGCGAATTGACCGCCAGCTTGATGGTATTGATAATAATAAATACACTGACGATGAAAAGAACGATAAGGAATCCGATAAAGATAACAGAGATACCGTTCTTGAAGCTTTCAAGAGATGTGGCAAGATCAAGACGGTTATTAACCTTTCTTACCCCTTCGATCTGACGGAGATTATAGTCAAGAGTTGTAACCTTGGAATTATCCTTATATTTGATTCTGAAGCTATCGGAAAGAGGATTATCGCCGCTCTCCTTCATCTCATCGAAAACGTCCTCAAAGCCCGCATAATCAGCCTTCATCGATTCAAGTCCGTCATCCTTTGAAATAAACTCCACCGACTCAACATTATCAAGAACTCTGATCTTCTGACCGATATATTGGACCTCATCGTCAGGCAGATCATAATCAACAAAAACAACTATCTCGTTGAGCGAAACCAATTTTTCCATATTGACATTGATATTTACAACGAGAAGCGAAAAACATCCGAGCAAAACAAGACAGCTCGCAAGCACGAGGATAGACGCCACCGATATAACTCTGTCGCGCCAAAGATTTTTAAATGCCTCCGCAATGAACATAAACGGATTATAGCTCTTCTTCATTTTAGGGGGCTGCTTTTGCATTTTCGGTATATGATTCATTCAAACATACCTCCCACTCTGTCACTTGTGACCTTTCCGTGGTCAAGGCGGATAACTCTATGCTGATATGTATTTACGAGGTTTTCCGAATGGGTAACCACAACAACGGTCTTGCCGAACTTCTGATTTATCCAGATAAGAAGCTCCATGATCTCCGCTGCCATCTGAGGGTCGATATTACCCGTAGGCTCATCGGCAACGATGATCTCAGGACTGTTAGCCAGAGCTCTCGCGATTGCAACTCTCTGCTGTTCGCCTCCGGAAAGCTCCTCGGGAATATTTTTTGCTTTATCGATAAGCCCCATGGATTTAAGGATAGCGGGAACTCTTCTTGCAATTAATGCTTTCGGCGTTCCTACTACCTGCATGGCAAACGCCACGTTCTCATAAACAGTTTTTTTAGGAAAAAGCTTAAAATCCTGGAAGACCACACCAAGACTTCTGCGGTATTTCGGAACCTTAAATTTAGGAAGCTTTTTAAGATTATAATTATTGACAATGATAGAACCCGAGGTCGGCACCATTTCGCGGAGAAGAAGCTTGGTCATGGTTGTCTTACCCGCTCCGGAATGTCCGACAATAAATACGAATTCACCGTCATCGATCTTAAAGCTAACATCATCGAGAGCTATATGATTATTTCTTTTATAAATACTTTTGACATTCTTGAATTCAATCATTATAACGTATAAATCCTTTCCTTTGTTCCGATGCAGGAACAAAATTTTGCCATCTGCGGGCAAAAAACGAGGAACGCGTATGCGTATCCACGGTCAAGCACCGCCATGAACGCATACAATGCGTTCCTCATAATGATGTTTCACATTGTTACTGCCACTATGAAAGTATTGGTCAGAGTTTAGCGGGCTTGGAACTGAGATACTTCTTGACCATAAGAGCAACCTTGAAGGTGATCGCATGCTCGAATTCACGAAGATCGAGACCTGTGAGCTTGCGGATCTTTTCGAGACGGTATACGAGAGTATTTCTGTGAACAAAAAGCTTTCTCGATGTCTCGGAAACATTGAGGTTATTCTCAAAGAACGCCTGAATTGTCTGGAGAGTTTCTCTGTCAAGGGATTCAAATCCGCCTTTTTTGAAAACCTCCTGAAGGAACATCTCGCAAAGTGTTGTGGGAAGCTGATAGATGAGACGTCCGATTCCGAGATTTTCATAGCTGACTATATTCTTTTCTGTTTCAAAGACCTTTCCGACCTCAAGGGCTACCTGAGCCTCTTTATAAGCCTTTGCAAGATCCTTGATATTATCTACCATGGTTGAAATACCGATGGAGACCTTAGCATAGAACTCTGTTGAAAGAGTATCTGCGATATTTGTAGCGATCTTTTCGATCTCCTTTGTATCGGTGCCGGGCTTCATATCCTTAACCAGAACTATATCATGCTCGCCGACGCTGATAACATAATCCTTTGTCTTATCGGGGAACATATTCTGAAGCATCTCAAAGGGCATGATATCGGTCTTGCCGTCAAATTTGATAAGGAATACAAGTCTGCTTTCATCCGTATTGAAATGAAGCTCCTTGCTCTTGATATAAATATCACTTGGAAGAATGTTATCGAGAATTATGTTTTGATAAAAGAACCCTTATCATACTTTTCGTCATAGAGGTTCTTAATGTTTCCGAGGGAAATGGAAAGCAGCTTGGAAATTCTGTCAGCCATCTTATCCTCGCCCTCAACAAAAACCACATATTCAGCCTTTGCTCCGGATGCAACCGGTCTGTATGTATAACCGCCAACCGAAGCGATCTCTGCAGAATAGACCATTTCCTCACGGACGCCCTGCATTACCTCACCGATCTTTACCAGTTCCGAGCAAGCAATGATAACATTATTCTCATCGATAACGCCGATAACTCGGTCGATGGCATCCTTCATCTGATGGATAACGCTTTGAAACAATCTGTTAGACATAATTTTCTCTCCCAATTCTTATCACTCGATTTGATTTTGGTACTTATTACCTATATTATACACCTATTATTGTTAAATTTCAACAGATTTTTTGAAATTTTTTAGTATATTACATCATTTTTACCGTATTTACGATGGTAAATACAAGATAACACGCAAAAAGCACGATAAGCGAGTAGAACGCCATATCCGCAAAGAAAAAGCTGAGAACTGCTCCCGCAATAAGAATCGCCGCGGAAACAATAAAGGGATAAGCCTTAAAGGTACCGTCTGTGATCTTAAGCTTAGCTTTGCCGAGCTTGATCTCAACGGGCTTCTTCTTATCTCCGATAACGAGCAGAACAGCTGCGATGCTGACAATGACAGCAAGAATAGCAGCAATGATATGCTCGGGACGGGTAGAAGAATGGATCATCATAAGAATTCCCGCGCCTACAGCGGCGTAAAGCGAGAAAACGAAAAATTCACGGTTAAAGAGATAATAAACGAAATAAAGAGCCGCTGTAACTACGATATAAGCAATAGAGCTCTTGGAGCTGATTCTTCCGTATAGAGCAAAAATAGAAGTAAGCCAAAGAACTAAAGAAAGAAGATATCCACTGGAGAACACCTTGTTTTTCTCATCCTTGCCGCGCTTACGGCAAACCGCAAAAAATATTATTGCCGGAATACAGAGAACCGCAAAAACTATTGCGATAACAGGTGCAACATTAAGAAGGAAGCTGTTATAATCCTCTGCCGTGCCGGTAAAATATGTAATGCTGAATATAACCGCTATCAGTGCCGCCAGCACCACCAGCATCCTGTAATAAAGTACTTCAGATCTTTGAATTTTAGTGTCTTTTGCTTTCTTAGCCATAACCATACTCCATTTTCTTACAGTTCAAACTCATAAACAAGGCAAGCGAGCACGAATCCCGCCACCGTTTCGGATCGAAGTATCCTTCCTCCAAGCCCTGCCATGAGCATACCGTTTTCCTTAGCAAATTTTGCTTCCTCGGACGAGAACCCGCCCTCGGAGCCTATAACCACAGAAATCTCGGGTTTATTTCCCTTTTCTATGCCGATTTTTCCCTTCCAAGCACGAATAAGCTCTCCGAGCGGCACAGTTCCCTCTCCTTCGTAGCAGAAGATAGGCATATCAGCCTTCGAAGCCTCTATTATCGCGGTTTTGAAATCTGACGTTGGCAATATCTCGGGAATTATCCCTCTGCCGCATTGCTTTGCGGCTTCGAGAGCGATACGCCTTCTGCGCTCCAGCTTTCTGTCAGCAGAATCCGTTTTTTCCTTGGCAATGCAGAATTCGCTCTCAAAGGTCATGAGCGAAGCCGCACCGCATTCGGTGGATTTCTGTATGACGGTATCAAGCTTATCGCCCTTGGGCAATGCCTGATATATCCTTGCCGCAAAAGGCGGCTCGGTAGTGAGCGCATGCGCATCCTTTATTTCGCAATGAACGCAATCGTTATCAAAAGAAGTCAGAGCACAGTCATATTCCATCGTCTCTCCGTCGCAGACGGTAATACAGTCGCCTACAGCCATGCGAAGCGAACGGGAAATATGTCTTGCATCCTCGCCGCCGATGGTGACAGAGCGCTTTTCTTGATCGATGCTTTCCTTAGGAACGAAAAATCTTGGCATAAAAATCTCCGATTTGAGATATCGCGTCATTTTTCCCAAAATGCGCAAAATACCCCTATATATACTTATGCGTAGTATATTATACACCATCCGAAGCGATTTGTCAAAGGTTTTTTAATCATTTTTCCAAAAATATTTGCCAAAATATAAAAAAATCGCGGTTTTATGCCCTTTTAAACTATTTATTTCCACAAAACACTTGGGAATTTTGGACAAAAAACGATTTTTCCTTTTGTGAAAAATAATTCAAGCAATTATATATAAAACCGCCGCCCGGGTTTCGAGCGGCGGCTGGTTTTTATGTAAAAAATTATTTACCCGAGTTGTAAGATCCCGATGTATCGGCAACAACGCTTTTAACATTAGTCTTACGTCTTGAGGTTGCAACTCTCTTCATAAGCTCTTCCTTATAAAGATCTGCATCGATGGGAAGCTCGATAGGCTTGCCGAGCCAAGAGGAAAGATGCATTGCATTGGAAAGTGTCAGCCCATTAATACCCTCTCTGCCGTCTGCAACAAGCTCTGTACCGTTCAGAATGGCGTTTGTAAATGCACGGAGAACGCCGTCATGCTGAGGATTCTCGCCGTCTGTCTCAACTTCGATCTCCTCAACCTTGGGAGAACCGAAGGGAGAGGTATTTGTCTTGGTGAATTCGGGCTCCATAACATCAAGCTTATAAAGCTTAAGAGTATTGCCGTCGCAAACCAGCTTACCGCCGTCCATGGTGATCTCAAAATGGTTCGTACCGGGAGCGTCACCTGTAGAAGTGATGAATGTACCTGTTGCTCCGTTTGCATACTCAACATATGCGGTAACATCGTCTTCAACCTCGATATCATGCCACTTGCCGAGGTGCAGATTTGCGCTTACCTTTACAGGCATGCCGCAGATCCACTGCCAGAGGTCAAGGTTATGGGGGCACTGGTTAAGAAGAACTCCGCCGCCTTCACCGCTCCATGTTGCGCGCCATGCGCCGCTATCATAATAGCACTGAGAACGATACCAGTTTGTGATGATCCAGTTTGTTCTGCGGATAGCACCGAGCTCGCCGCTTGAAACCAGCTCCTTCATCTTTCTGTAAACGCAGTTGGTTCTCTGATTGAACATCATAGCGAACTTAAGCTCGGGATGCTTATCAGCCTCTGCGATCATCTCCTCAACAGCCTTTGTATAAACACCTGCGGGCTTCTCGCACATAACATGAAGACCATGCTTCAGACCCTCAATTGAAAGACCGGGATGGTCATAGTGAGGAACAGCAACGAGAACCGCGTCGATAAGTCCGGATTCCATCATCTTAACGCCGTCATCAAAGCACTCAACCTCGGGAGCTATATTTTTTGCAGCCTCAAGTCTTTCGGGATTGATATCTGCAACAGCAGTTACAATCATACCGGGAATATTGCCGTTCTTTACTCTTTCAAGATGTCCGGTACCCATGTTACCCACACCGATAATACCAAGTCTTACGATTTCCATATTTATTATCCTCCAAAATTAGATTTTATTAATTATTTCCTTAAGTGAAACAACAGCGCAGTCGAAAGCCTCATCATTTGAATCGAAGGAATAAAGCTTTCCTACCTCGCTCTTTTCATCACCCTCAAGACCGCTGAGACCAACGAAATCCGAAAGATGAGGCTCAAGCGTGAGTACATCGCTTGCAAGTCCGTTATATTCTGGCAGGATCTTATCGAGACAGCCTATACCCTTACCTGCGGGAACGACCATACCGCCCTCAACGCAATCCTTGATGTGGAAATAGTATACATATTTCTTAAGCAGCTTCCAAGCCTCCATGGTATCCTGACCGCTCTGAATGAAGTTTGCGGGGTCAAAGACGGCCTTCAGTTCGGGAAGAGCAGCCTGTATCTCGTCGCAACGGGATGCGATATCGCCATATATACCCTTTTCGTTCTCATGACAGAGAATAACACCGCTTCCCTTCGCCATCTCAATATACTTTGAAAGGCGGTAAAGAACCTCGTCACGGTATTCGGGCTTGCCCTCTGTACCGAAGAAGCTGAAGAGCCTTATACACTTTGCTTCCATAATAGTTGCCGTTTCAAGAACTCTCTTGAACTGCTCACTCTCAAAAGTGAAATCGTCATGGATATCCGTCTTACCTACGGGAGAGCCTATGGACCATACCGAAAGTCCTGCGGCAGAAAGCTTGTTCTTAACTTCCTTTGCCTTTGCGGAATCTATCTTTGCTACGTTTTCTCCGTCAACGCCTCTTACCTCAAGCATGGAAACACCATTGCGCACCATTGCCTTTATCTGTTCGTCAACAAGAGGGCTTGCCTCATCGGCAAAAGCCGCAAGTCTGAAATTGTTAGCCATATTATTTTCCTTTCTTAATTAGACACCCGAATATGCCGAGAAGCCGCCGTCAACGGGAATAACTATACCCGTTACGAAGCTTGACGCCTCGGAATCTGTGAGATATTTAAGTGTTCCGAGAAGCTCCTCGGGCTTGCCAAAGCGACCCATAGGGGTAGCCGCAAGGATCTTACCTGTTCTGGGAGTAGGCGTACCGTCCTCATTAAAGAGAAGCGCCTGATTCTGTTTTGTAACAAAGAATCCGGGAGCGATAGCATTTACTCTTATACCCGTATTTGCAAAGTGAACTGCCAGCCACTGAGTAAAGTTAGAAACTCCTGCCTTAGCCGCGCTGTATGCCGGGATCTTTGTAAGAGGAGTATAAGCATTCATCGAAGAAACATTGATGATGCTGCAGCCCTCTCTGCCGATCATGTCAGCGGCAAAAACCTGTGTGGGAATAAGAGTTCCCATAAGATTGAGGCTGAATACGAAATTAAAGCCTTCTTTATCAAGATTGAAGAAGGTCTTGATATCGTCTCTTGTCTCATCGCCCTCCTCGAAATATTCATGAGCAGTGGTAGCTCTGGGATTGTTTCCGCCCGCACCGTTTATAAGAACATCACACTTGCCAAGGTCAGAAAGGACCTTCTGATGAACCTCTTCGAGAGCATCCTTTTCAAGAACATTTGCGGCATAAGCAAACGCCTTTCCGCCACTCTTGCGGATATCTTCGGCAACAGCCTCCGCAGCCTCACCGTTAAGATCAAGAAGAGCAACGCCATAGCCGTTTCTCGCCATCTCTGCGGCAAAAGCGGAGCAAAGAACGCCGCCTGCACCGGTTACAACACATACTTTTGACATAATTAAACCTCCGTGCCGTTTTTTCGGCAAATTAAAATTACCACTTATATTATACAACTCTTTTTAAACAATAAAATTGTATATATCCACAAAAAATATTGCATATTTAAAACAAATGTGGTATAATTAAGAAAAAGGTGTATAATATTAGCGTACATAAACATAAATGGCAGGTAAAAAACATGACCATCTACAAAAAAGGGGATCTTTATCTCCATCATTCCATCGATGAAAAGCCTAAGGATTCAGATTTTCTGACCCATGCGCATAGATGCTGTGAGCTTTTCTATTTCATCTCGGGAAACGGCTTCTATACCGTTGAGGGTACCGATTATCCTCTTACACCGGGATGCGTGCTCATCATGCGTTACGGCGAGGTTCACAAGCTCCATATCAGTCCCGATACCGCATACGAGCGCATTACTTTCCATTTTCCGCTTTCGATGGTCGAGGATAACCCATGGTGCTCTCATCTTGCAAAGCTCTATACCGAAAGGCCAATCGGAAAGGGCAACCTTTTCTGCGGCAATGCTGATTCGGTATCCTTTATAGACACCTGCATGCGCCGCATGTGCCGAGAGAATGTCGCAAGCGAAGAGGAACGCCTGGCACTTATGTTCTCCAATCTGACAGCCGTTCTCAGCGAGCTCCGCAATATTGAAAACGGAAATTCAAACGACCTTAATATAACGATCTCGGTTGAAGATGCAACCAACGAGATAGTGGGAAGCGTCATTACATATATAAATGCGCATCTCACAGAGGACTGGACTCTCGACACACTCGAACAGGAATTCTTCTTCAGCAAATCATATATCAACCGAGCTTTCAAGCAGTCAACGGGCTCTTCGGTATGGGACTATGTTGTTCTGAAGCGTCTTCTTGTTGCCCGGAATCTTCTCCGCGAGGGCAAGAACGCTACCGTTGCGGCGGCAGAATGCGGCTTTCGAGATTATTCGTCCTTCTACCGCCAGTATAAGCGGCGTTTCGGTATTTCTCCCATTGACGACCGCAGAAATCCCCAATAAGGAGGTCTTTTCATGAACAAAACAGCAAAAAAGCTTATCCTTTCCGCAGTGCTTCTTCTCTTAGGCGGCGGTATTTCCTATTATGTCACCCTGCCGCCATTGAATCCGAGAAGCACTGAATTCTGGACATTCCTCACATGGCTTCTTCTCCTTGCTCTCCTTCCATTTGCTTTGACCGATAAAAGCAAGGTGATAAAGAATAATTCAAAGGGAAAGGGATTTTATGTGAATCTCGATTTTAAGTCACTCAACCTTTGGATAGTATGCGCCATTGTTCTTCCTCTTATTATCATCTTTGTCGGAAATCTCTCCTCCGCAACGATCTTCAGAGCTAAGGATTATGCTTCTCTGATCGAGGTTGAAGAAGCTGTATTTGAAGAGGATATGCCTCAGACAAATGATGTGACGAACATCGCGCTGATGGACACAAATTCCGCAATAATAATCGGTAACAGAGCCCTCGGTTCACTTTCCGAAGTAGTTTCGCAGTATCAGTCAAGCGGTATCTATTCTCAGATAAATTTCGAAGGCTCACCTAAAAAGGTCAGTTCGCTCGAATATGCAGATTTCTTCAAATGGCTTGGCAACCGCGGCAGCGGAATTCCCGGTTATATCATGGTCGATCCCGTTTATAACACCTCTGAATACATAAAGCTTGAAAAGCCTATTCACTATACCGACAGCGGTTATTTCAGCGACGACCTTATGAGAAAGCTCCGCTTCTCATACCCCACAAAGATATTCGGAACTCTCAGCTTTGAGATCGACGAGAACGGAGATCCCTATTATATCGTTTCATGTCTCACACCTCGAATAGGGCTTTTCGGCGCGCTTGACGTAAGCGAAGTGATCATCTTTGATCCCTGTGACGGTTCCTCTGAAATTTATGATGTTGCAGAAACGCCCTCGTGGATAGATATCGTCTATCACGGAAGTCTTGCAACGCAAAAATACAACTGGCAGGGCATGCTTTCGGGAGGCTACTTGAACAGCGTTATCGGAAATGTTGGCTGTAAGATGACCACAGACGATTTCGGCTACATAGTTCGCGGCGATGATGTATGGTATTTCACAGGTGTTACGTCGGTAGCGGCAGACGAGAGCAATATCGGATTTATCCTTTCCAATGCACGTACAGGTGAATATAAATTCTATCCCGTTGTAGGTGCTGAGGAATACAGTGCAATGACTGCCGCAGAGGGCGAAGTCCAGGAAAAGGGCTATGTTGCCTCCTTCCCTTCCCTCATAAATGTTGCGGGCGAAGCGACCTACATCATGGTTCTCAAAGACAGCGGCGGACTTGTTAAGCTATATGCACTTGTAAACGTTGAACAGTACAGTATTGTAGCAACAGGTGAAACGCAGTCCGAGGTAATGGCGAGTTACAAAAAGCTTCTTCGGGAGAACGGAATTTCGGGAGGAGCATCGGCATTTGGCGAAGAGGTATCTTTCACAGTCTCCGAGGTTCGCATAGTTGAGCTTTCGGGTGAACCTATCATTTATCTTCTCACCGAGGATGGGACAGTATACAAGGGCAACATAGCCATCGACGAAGGTCCTATCCGCATCCGAGAAGGAGACAGCATTAAAGTTATCGCAACCGAATCCTCTACCGAGGATATCTTCAATATCGAAGAATGGGAGCTTTTGGATTGATCCACAATAATATGAAAACGGATGGCAGATCTGCCATCCGTTTTCATATTAAAATTCGAATTCGGCTTTTCCTTCTTTAAGAACAAGGAAAGCATCAAAGCTCTTTCCTGATTTTTTTGAGATAAAACCTTTGATTTTTGAGGTCTTGCCCTCTGCAAGCAATCTCTGAACATTCGAAACCGAGACAGCTCTGCCGCAGATATAGCAGTTCACTCCGAAATTACAGCCATTTTCCTTATAGTTTCTGCAGGAATACCTTTTCTTATATCTAACGACATCGCCGCCGCAAAGCGGACATTTACCCACAACGTCACCGAAAAATCCGGTATCGGTATCAAGCTCTATGGGCTGTTCACTGCGCTCAAAATAGCCCTTTATCTCGTTCTCCGCAAGAGCAACGCTGTCCTCAACCGTCATATTGCCTCTGAAGACCTTTTTAAGCGCCTTTCCGATCTCGCTGGTCTTGTATTTATCCATGTTTATGCTCATCTGCCCCAGAGATTCAATAAGGAATTCACCATCGGGAAGAATATAATAAACATCCTTTTTAAGCTCAATATATTTGCTGTTTCGGGCATTATCGATAATGCCCGTTCTTGTTGCCTCTGTTCCGAGCTCAAGACCTTCAAATATTGCCTTATAGTCCTCTTCGTCCGAAGCACTTACATCGGCATCATCTTTATTTTCCTCTGCGTTTTTAGCCTTCAGCTTATCCTCTGTAAAAGGATTCTTCAAATAGTTATTCAGAGTTTCGATGGTATAATGCCTCGGTGGTGAGGTTTCCTTTTCGGCAGGCTTAAAATTGATATTGACCTTATCGCCCTTCGCCAGCTTCGGCAGTATCTTATCCTTCTTTTCGCTGTCGTCATATTTAGTCCAGCCCTTTTCGAGAACAACAGTTCCCTTCAAGGTGAACTCCTCAAGCCCGCCGACACTGATGGTTATCTCGGTCTTATCAACAACGCAATCCTCTGCACAGAAAACTGCCGCAAACCGTTTAAATACAGTTGAATAGACCGTGTATTCACGTTCCGAAAGTCTGTTTTTATCGGGTATCTTATAGGTCGGAGTTATAGCTGAGTGGGATTCGATCTTGGAATCGTCAAATATCGTCTTTTTATCCTTAAAGGTCATCGGATAGCCGAGCTTTTTACATCCATCTATTATCTTTTTTATCTTGTCCTTTTCGGCAGTTGCCAGATATTCCGAATTTGTACGGGGATAGGTCAGATAACCTTCCTCATAGAGCTTCTGTACTATCTCAAGGCTCTCCGCCATGGACATTTTATATTTCTTACCCAGCACATTCTGAAGCTTTGAAAGCGAATAAAGCTTACCGGGATCAAGAGTAGCCTTTTTGCGCTTGACCGAAGTCACTATAGCTTCCTGCGCATTCAGTTTAGCGCAAGCCCGCTCGGCGGTATTCAGCTTGTCGCCGTCAAATTTATGCTTACTTGTAAGCTCGACTACCTCGCCGTTTGTCTCTTCCGCGCTTACAAGGGCATAATACTTGCCCGGAACAAAATTTCTGATCTCCATATCGCGGTCATATATGGCGCGGACTATGGGAACAATAACCCGTCCGACACGAAGAAGAGTACCCGTTTTCAATGTAGCATACCTTGTCAGATTAACTCCGTAAAGCCAGTCTATGTATGTTCTGGCATAGCCCTCTGAAGCAAGATTGTCATATTCGTTTTCATCCTTCAGTTCATCAAGTGCCGCGCGAACCGTCTCGGGGGTCTGATCGGGAAGCCAAAGCCTTGCAAGTCTTTTTCCGCATCCCGCCGCGAAGGGATCGCCGCCATTGTCCTCAAAAGCTTTTTTTATACAGAGGCGAACTATTATTTCTCCTTCCCTATCCGCGTCGCCTGCGTTGATTATCGTGTCGATATCATCTCGGCGGCAAAGCGTTTTTATTATCTCAAACTGCCGCAGAACTCCGCTGTCAACCTTTTTGTCGGGTCCCTTTCGAAGCTCGTAATCAAAGCTTTCGGGGAAGCATGGCAGATTCTCCATCGACCATCTTCCGCTTCCGTCAGGCGATGGATTATAATGCTCGATATCTGCAAGAGAAAAAAGGTGGCCGAAAGCCCACGTTACTATATATTCCTTTCCTCCAATAAAACCGTTACCCTTTGCTGTCTCGCCGATGGCTGAGGCGATATTTCTCGCAAGGCTCGGTTTTTCGGCAATAATGAGTTTCATATTCCGTCCTTTTATAGCTAAGGGGCTGTGCGGTGCACCGAACAACCCCTGCATTTTATTTTATTATAGTAAGCCTCTGTTTCAGATTCTTAATTGTAAAACTGCCGCTTCCGTCGGCATATTCGCCGTCAACCGTCCAAGGAAGCTTTTCCTCGGTGGTAATTTTTATCTCGGAGGCATTGAAATAATCTATCGACTTATTGTTCTTATATTCCGAAGTCATAAGCGAAAGAATAATATCATTCAGGTGATTGATATTCTTAGGATTTTTGATCAGTATAACCTCAAAAAGTCCGTCGCTCATATCCACCAGTTCTTTTTTCAGCTTAACTATACCGCCCACCGATGTGGAATTTGCGATACCGCCGAAAATATAATCTCCTTCATAAAGCTTGCCGTCAGCTTCAGCTTTGATATGGGCAGGCTTAATGGTGCTGAGATCCTTAATGCCTTCAAGAATATAGGCAATATGTCCGATGGCGTTCTTCGTTGTCTGCGGAGTGCTGTAGGAAGCCGATGTAAAAGCTCCGAAGGACGCAATATAGGTAAAGCAAACATCCTTAAAGGAACCGATATCCAGCCTAACGGGAGTACCCACGGCAATATTCTTTGCCGCCTGTTTAATATTTAGCGAAAGCCCGATGCTGCCGGCAAAATCATTTGTACTTCCTGCCGGAATATAGCCGACAGGAGTTTCCGCACCGCATCTTACCAAGCCCCTGACGACCTCATTGAGAGTTCCGTCTCCTCCAACGCAAACAATAAGATCATAATTCATATGCTCATTTTCAGCGATCTCAGTACCGTGTCCTCTTCTTGCAGTGAGCTTAACATGTACGTCAAATTCATGGTCGCAGAATACCTTAACGATGTCAAAAAGAGCGTTTTTTGATTTCATCTTACCCGCAACGGGGTTTATGATAAGCAAAAGCTTTTTACCCATTTCGATCTCCGTACTAACAAAACTTTAACATATATATTTTAACCCCAAAACGCTTTTTTGTCAACCGTATTTACACAATATCCCTTCTAATTTCAGCTAACCGTCACAATAGAGGTCAGATAAGCCCCTCATTTTCAAGTTCCCTTATTATTGACGAAAGCTTTTTCTCGGATTCCTTCAGATAATTTTGCTCGCTTTCGTTCAGCTTGATCTCAATGACCTTCTTGATTCCGTCTCTGCCGACAATACTGGGCATCGACATGCAAAGATTATTTATACCGTATTCACCGTCAAGGTAGGTTGAAACAGGCATGATGGTTCTCTCATCGCGCAGAATTGCTGTGCAGATCCTTTTTACAGCCTGTGCAACCGCATAGTAGGTCGCTCCCTTTGCCTCTATGATATGATATGCGCTGTTTTTCACCTCATCATAAATACCGTGAAGGCTTTCGATAGTACCGCAGGAGGTCGATTCGGCACAATAGGTATCAAGATCGATACCCGAAATATTTGCACTGCTCCAAACAGCCAGCTCACTGTCGCCATGCTCACCGATAATGAAGGAATGTACATTTCTCGCATCAACGCCGAGACGCTGACCGATAAGGTATTTGAGACGCGCAGTATCAAGCACCGTACCCGAGCCTATAACTCTGCTTGAAGGGAATCCCGAAACCTTCCAGGTAACATGGGTCAGAATGTCAACGGGATTGGTTACAACCAAAAGAATTCCGTCACGGTTATATTTCACGATATTATCCACAATGCTGTGGAATATTTTTACGTTCGTCTTAACAAGATCTGTGCGCGTCTGACCGGGCTTCTGGTTTGCTCCTGCCGTGATTATGACTATAGCCGCGTCCGAAAGATCGCTGTAATCCCCTGCATAAACCTTTACAGGAGAGAGAAAAGGCAGACCGTGAACAAGATCCATCGCCTCGCCCTCAGCCTTTTTGCGGTCGATATCGATCAGAACGATCTCGGAAAAAAGCTCGCTCTGAATAAGTGTATAAGCCGTTGTCGCTCCGACAAAGCCGCATCCGATTATGGCACATTTCTGAACATTTATACTCATATTTTTTACAACTCCTTTTTTAATATTATTCTCAATAATGTCTGATTTATTACTTTGTCTTATAATTTGTTATAAAGAACAGATTACATTTTCTCGCCGCAGAAATATTCATATTTTCGCCCTTATTCTTTGCATCAAGGGCAAGACTGAGATCGGATAGATATCTTCCGAGGATCACTTCATTATAAGCAACCTTTTCCGAAAGCTCGGCTGATTTCCTTGATATATCATCTATCCTTGCAGAGAGCGAATCAAAAAGCTTACGAGCCTCATGCAAGCTTTTTACTTCATTGATTTTCGCAATATCCATTGCGATCTCGCAAAGACTAATATTCCTATCTATAGTTATGGATTCTTCAAAGAGCTTTTCAAAGCATGAGATATTGATAAATCCGAACCGTTTATTATTTTCATATTTATCTATGGTATGGATGAAGGAATAATAAGTGCGCATTTTTTTATTAGCTTCTGCCTCACCGATGCTTTTCCAAATGCTATGGCTGAAAAGAGTTTCGTTATATCTATTTACAAGAGCAGTGATCCTCTCTCCATATCGGCAAAATTCTTTTTTCCATTCTTCGGCATTTTTCTCAGCCCAAGCCGCCTTTTCGGCATAATTCTTAACGGAAATGCACAAATCCGAAATTCGATGTTCCGGATCATCAATACACTTTTTAATATATTTTCTTCCCCAATCATCTATTCTCGCCAAAAGTCCGTTTTCTTCAAGATATTTATCTATCATATACCCTCCGATAAGCAAAAAAGGACGGTGAAAACCGCCCTTTTTCGTCTGTTTGATTCTTATCGAATTTCAACATTTACCTTCTTGCTCACAGTACCTGCCGCGGCCTTCATAACGGTTCTGATCGCCTTAGCGATTCTGCCGTGTCTGCCGATAACAAGTCCCATGTCGCCTTCGGCGACGCTGAGAGTAAGGGTAACGGTATCGTCGTCCTCGACCTCGGAAACTGTTACTTCCTCGGGATTATCAACGATAGCACGGGCGATGCCGTATAATACTTCCTTAAGATCCAGCATTTTTTTCTCCGTTCAAATTATTCGGTGATGCCGGACTTCTTCAGGAGTGCCTTTACGGTATCTGTGGGCTGTGCGCCGTTGGAGATCCACTTCTTAGCCTTCTCGCCGTCGATCTTGATCTCTGCGGGATTGGTAAGGGGATTGTAGTAACCGATCTCCTCAATGAAGCGTCCATCGCGTGGGAAACGGCTGTCTGCAACGACAACGCGGTAGAAAGGAGCCTTCTTTGCGCCCATTCTTCTAAGTCTGATTTTAACTGCCATGATTTTTGTCCTCCAAAAATATTAATGATAAAAAATTTTATATAAAAATCCGTAAATCAGAACGGAATTTTCATCTTGCCGAGCTTGCCCATCTTCTTCGGGTTCATGCCCGAGAGCTGCTTCATCATCTTTCTGATCTGCTCAAACTGACGGAGAAGCTTATTGACATCCTCAACTGTCGTACCGCTGCCTGCCGCAATTCTCTTTTTGCGGTTTGCATTGATTATCTCGGGCTTTTCCCTCTCCTGCTTTGTCATCGACTTGATGATAGCCTCTGTTCTTGCCATAAGCTTTTCATCAATCTTAGCATCCTGCATCTGGGAGGGCTTTATGCCGGGGATCATACCCATTATCTGCTCCATAGAGCCCATTTTTTTGATCTGGGCAAACTGATCGAGATAATCATCAAGTGTAAAGGTCTGCTTGCGGATCTTTTCCTCAAGCTCTGCCGCCTTCTTCTCGTCATAAGCCTGTTCTGCCTTCTCAATAAGAGAGAGAACATCGCCCATTCCGAGGATTCTGGAAGCCATTCTGTCGGGATAAAAAGGCTCGATGGTATCGAGCTTTTCGCCCGTGCCAACAAACTTGATGGGCTTGCCCGTAACATGTCTTACGGAAAGAGCCGCACCGCCTCGGGTGTCGCCATCCAGCTTTGTGAGGATAACGCCTGTGATATCAAGAAGCTCATCGAATGTGGAAGCCACATTAACCGCGTCCTGACCGATCATAGCGTCGATGGTGAGAAGTATTTCCGTAGGATTAACTTCAGCCTTGATAGACTTCAGCTCATTCATCAACTCCTCATCTATATGAAGCCGTCCTGCCGTATCCACAAAGACCATATCATAGCCCTTGCTCTCGGCATATTTCAGACCTTCTTTAGCAATTTTAACGGGAGATTCCTTATCTCCGAGGGCAAATACAGGAATGTCAAGAGCCTCACCCACTATCTGAAGCTGCTTGATAGCCGCCGGACGGTAAACATCGCAGGCGACCAGAAGCGGATGCTTGCCCTGCTTCTTATAAAGACCTGCCAGCTTACCTGCATGGGTTGTTTTACCGGCGCCCTGGAGACCGACCATCATAACCACTGTGGGAGGCTTTGAAGCAATGGTCAGCTTACTCTGAGTACCGCCCATGAGGTTTGTCAACTCTTCGTTTACGATCTTGACTATCTGCTGTGCGGGAACGAGACTTTCAAGCACATCCGAGCCGACAGCTCTTTCCGAAACTGTATTTATGAATTCACGGACGACCTTGAAGTTAACGTCGGCTTCAAGCAGTGCGAGCTTTATCTCGCGCATGCCTGCCTTAACATCGGCTTCTGTGAGTTTACCCTTATTCCTGAATTTTTTGAATGCGTTTGTAAGTTTATCGCTCAAACTCTGAAAAGGCATACCGTGTTTCCTTTCTAAAATAATTAACCGAGATCCGCCGCGATCGATTGAAGCTCCTCGCAAAGCTCATCCGAGCCGAGAGAAGCCGCCAAAGCCTTTGCTCTCTCAATGCGCCTTTGCGCCGAATCGAATTTTTCGGCAAGATGAAGCTTTTCCTCAAGGAAAGTAAGCTCCTCCTCGGCTTTTTTGATGATATCTCTTACTCCCTGCCGTGAAATTTCAAGTTCTGCTGCGATCTCTGAAAGTGAAAGATCATCATTATAATAATATCCGAGCACTTCCCTTTTTCTTTCCGACAAAACCTCGCCGTAAAAATCGAGAAGATAGCCCATACTCAAATTCTTTTCAAACATTTCATAACCCCGTTTTTCGGTGTAAAGCAAAATGCTTTACATATTATAAACCATGTAAAGCACTTTGTCAAGAGTTTTTTCAAAATTATTTTAAATTTTCTTCGGAAGCCAATTTCCGAATTTAAAGATCATTGCCGAGTATACCGTTTCAATTATCCACGAGATCACCCATCCCATGTAAACACCCGTCATGCCTAAATAATGAGCAAGCACCGTCGTTGCGATAACTCTTGATGCCGCACCGATAATCGTAGATGCCAGCAAATGCTTTGTAGCCTTAACACCTCGGAACAGCGCATGGAAGATATTACAGAACATCTGGAAAAAGCAAAACGGCAGGAAATAGCGGGTAAATATCACCGCATATTCTATAGCGATACTTTCGGCGCCTTCCTCAAAAAACAGCGAGCAAGCAAATTCAGGGAAGATAACAAGAAGGATAAGTACAGGCGCAACAAAACACACACCTTGAATTACTGTGATACCAACTCCCTTTTTGATCTCGCAGGTTTTCCCTGCGCCAACGCATTGCGCGCTGTAATTGGCAAGGATCTTTGCGGAATTCTGATAGATGGCTGCACAGGTGTTATATACTCTGCCCGAAACAGAATATCCCGCTGTTGCCGCTTTACCCAGTCCGTTTATTATAGGCGAAATAAGAGTACCGGCAAAATACATTGCCATCTGCTGTGTCATATTCGGCAGTGCAAAGGCAAGAGATGATGAGATATGCGAAAAGCTGAATTTAAATCTCTCGCCGCCGAGTCCCATCTTGCGGAATATAGCCCTGATCCTTATAATATAGGCAATATCAACAGCGAGGGCGGCAAGAACCGAAGCCAGCGCAAGTCCTTCTGTACCCATACCGAGCAATGCCACGAAGATGAGATTTCCCGAAACATTCAGAACTGCAGAAATTATGGATACAATAAAAGGAAAAGTACTTTCCCCAAATGCATTCATAAGATGCATTCCGAAAACATTTGAAATTATAAAAAACAGACCGATGATATATACCGAAAAATATGCAAAGGTATCATTATATATACTTTTATCAACCTTCAAAAGCGAAAAGATCACCTCATGAAATCCGATAAAAAGAGCAGCAAGCACCGCGGCAAAGGAGGCGAAAACCATGATGGTCGATATAACCGCGTTTTTTATTTTATTAAAATCCCCTGCCCCGAAAAGCTGCGCTATATAAACCGAAAAGCCTACGCTGTAGCCCCAAAAGATAGATGAAACCATAGTAATAAAATCTGCGGTTGCACCGATGGCGGCGAGACCATCCTCACCCAGAATTTTCCCTGCAATAACTGTGTCAATGGTATTATATGCCTGTGCCAAAATCCCCGAAAGCACCAAGGGTATTGCAAAGGTAATAAATGTTTTTACAGTATTTCCTCTCGTCAGATCTCTCATGCCGCACCTCTATTGACAAATCATAATTTTATGATATAATTATATCAAATTCTCAAAAAATATCAATAGAGGTCAGCAAAATAGCTTATTTCTCAAAAATTATCATATAAAAGGAGTTGATTTTGATGTATCAAAACGAAAGACTTGACGAAATTCTCAAAATTATCACAAGATATAAGTATGTTACGGTTAAGTTTTTGACCGATGAACTGCATTACAGCACCGCGACAATCAATCGAGATCTTAATATTCTTGCCGAGCAAAAGCTGATAACCCGTCATTACGGCGGTGCTGAGCTGGCGGACAATAAAGGTGTTCCCCTCCGCTTCAGACATCACAAAATGCGCGCGGCAAAAAACAAGCTTGGTAAAGCGGCCGCCGAGCTCATTGGGGACGGCGACACGGTATTCATAGACGCAACGACCACAACGCAATGCATAGCGCAATACATAACCGACAAAAAGGATATCACCGTTATCAGCAATAATATGGCACTGATAGCGTATCTCAGCGAATACGGTGTCCGTTGCATCTGTCTCGGCGGAGCTGTATATGAAGCACCGAGTATGCTTTGCAATATGGATACAATTGAAATGGCGTCAAAATACAGAGCGGACAAGCATTTTTTCACTTCAGGCGGAGTAACGGCTGACGGCAGAATAATCGGCGGAGAGGCGTATGCACTTCTCCGCAATGCCATGACGGACAATTCAGAAAAATCATATTTTCTCGTAGACCACGCAAAATATGAAAAGCCTCTCGGAATACGCACATGGTGCACCATCGGCGATATCTCTGCCGTAATCAGCGACTTCGATTTCCCGGAAGAAACGAAAGAAAAATATAAAAGCACTGAATTTATAACTGTATAAAAAAATGAATCAGCTTACAAAAACAAACTACAAATAAGAATTTGTCGGGGAATAAGTAACAAATAAATCATGAGATCCTTCGCCAAGGCTCAGGATGACAGTACTGTGCTGTTCGCAATTTCCCTACATAAAACTACTGTTGATTTAATGGTAGAAAACCAAGTTAACGATCCCCATTTGTCATCCTGAGCCTTGGCGAAGGATCTCATGGGAGATAAACTAACTATTAAACAAATTCTTGTTTTACTCATAAATAAACGATATCAAAAGCGGTCTCGCACAGCGAGACCGCTCCATTTTATTTTAAATAACTTTATACCCCTCGGCTTCAATTGCCTTTTTCAGAGTTTCCTCCGAAACATCGCCGCTGAGAGTGACTGTAACTGTCTTTTTCTCATGGCTGGCAACTGCACTCTCAACGCCTTCCATAGCTTCGAGAGCCTTTTTTACATGAGCCTCGCAGTGGGGGCACATCATTCCTTCAACATTAAGTGTCTTTTCCATAACCTTATTTTCCTCCAAAACTATATTTTTTTGCTTCGCGCGGAATTTCTTCGCGTCGTAAATTTTAAACAGATTCAATCGCAGTGCGTTTGTAACAACGCAGAAGCTGGAAAGGCTCATTGCCGCCGTTCCGAACATGGGATCAAGCTCGAGCCCGAAAGGAATGAAAAGCCCTGCCGCCAGCGGTATTCCAACAGCGTTATAAATAAACGCCCAGAACAGATTCTGATGAATATTACGAAGAGTTGCACGACTGAGACGCAGTGCTGCAGGAAGATCGCGCAGTCTGCTCTTAACAAGAACCACATCCGCCGCGTCGATGGCAACATCTGTTCCCGCACCGATGGCAATACCAACATCCGCTCTTGTCAGTGCCGGTGCGTCATTTATTCCATCGCCGACCATGACCACCTTGCCCTGCTCCGAATATCTGCGTACTACCTCTTCCTTCCCTCCGGGAAGCACACCTGCAATAACTTCATCAGCGCCTGCCATTCTACCAACAGCCTTGGCTGTGCGTTCATTATCGCCCGTCAGCATAACAACATGCATGCCCATGGCTTTAAGCTCGCTTATAGCTTCGGCACTGTCCTCTCTGACCGTGTCAGCAACTGCTATTATACCTGCGAGCTTATCCGCGAGTGTGAAGAACATAGGCGTTTTTCCCTGCTCGGAAAGCTCGTCCGCTTTTTTGCGCATTTCAGGCGAAATTTCAGCCTTTTCAGAGATATATTTCAGATTACCGCCGCAGATCTCATCCCCTTCGAGGCGAGCATAAAGCCCGCTTCCCGTAACGGTCATAAAATCCGCAACTTCCACTGTGGCAATTGCCTTCTCGTTCGCCTTCTCCACAACCGCATTGCCGAGCGGATGCTCGCTTCTTGCCTCAAGAGAAGCCGCAAGAGAAAGAAGAGTGTTTTCATCAAATCCATCCGAGGGAATAATATCGGTAACAGCAGGTTTTCCGCTGGTCACAGTTCCTGTCTTATCAAGAATGGCTATTCTTGATCTGCCCGTCTCTTCAAGCGAAACCGCAGTCTTAAACAGAATACCGTTCCTCGCTCCTACGCCGCTTCCTACCATGATAGCAACAGGCGTTGCAAGTCCGAGCGCGCAAGGACAACTGATAACCAGCACAGAGATCGCTCTTGCCAGCGCAAAGCCGAAATCTTTGCCGATGATAAGCCAAACCGCCGCAGTAAATACGGCAATTATAATGACCGCAGGAACAAATATGCCCGAAACCTTGTCAGCAACCTTTGCTATAGGTGCCTTCGTTGCCGCCGCGTCACTGACAGTCTTTATTATCTGAGAGAGAGTTGTGTCCTCGCCGACCCTTGTGGCTCTGCATTTGAGATATCCCGAATTATTTATAGTGCCGCTTGAAACGGTACTTCCCTCGGTCTTATCAACAGGTATACTTTCGCCCGTAAGCGCCGCTTCGTTCACTGCGCTGACGCCCTCGATAACAACACCGTCAATAGGAATAGCATCGCCGGGATAAACAGCAAAAATATCGCCTATCATCACCTGCTCGGCAGGAATTTCGTTTTCTTCTCCTCCGCGAATGACCTTCGCCGTTTTCGGAGCAAGTTTCATAAGGCTTTCAAGGGCCGCTGTGGTCTTTCCCTTTGAACGGGCTTCAAGCATTTTTCCCACAGTTATAAGGGTCAGGATCATCGCCGCAGACTCAAAATACAGCCCGTGCACCATATGAAGAGCCCCCATAGCATCACCTTCAAGCATTTTAACGCTCATTGGGAAAAGCTGATATGTGCTATATACAAATGCCGCCGAAGAACCGAGCGCAACAAGAGTATACATATTGGGTGCGCGCCTTGCAAGAGCGGTAAATCCGCTGATAAAGAATCGCTGATTTATCACCATTACGGCGATAGTCAAAAGGAGCTGAACAATCCCCTGCGCCATGGCGTTTTCGGAAAAATACTTTGGCAAAGGAAAGCCCCACATGGCATGCCCCATTGAAAAATACATAAGAACGATAAGCAAAATAACAGAGCTGATAAGTCTGCCTATAAGCCTTGGCGTTTCCCTATCCTCAAGAGACGTAACCGAAGCACTTTCGTTCTTTTTCTCACCTTTAAGCGAAGCTCCGTATCCCGCGTTTTCTACCGCTTTTATTATATCCTCGGGAGCAGCAGTGCCGCTTACGCCCATTGAATTTGTCAGTAGACTTACCGCACAGTTCTCTACTCCGTCAAGTGCTGAAACCGCCTTTTCAACTCTTGCACTGCAAGCAGCACAGCTCATTCCCGTTACATTAAACTGTTTCATTTATACCTCCAAAAAGGATCTGTCTTAATTATTATACCTCATATAACAGCAAAATGTCAAGGAATAAAACTTTTCAGATAAAATATCTCAAAGGCATTGACAAAATCCTCTTAATGTGGTAAAATACAGAAGTTATATTTCCGTGAGGGAGTAGCGAGCGCATCTTTTGCGTAGCAAGTCAACATACTGACCGCGTGGTCTGGCTTGCTTTAAATTGCGAGACTCATGTATAGTAGCCAAAGCTGTACATGTAGGTCTATTTCTTCGGACACAGCATAAGGCTGTGCCGTTTTTTTATGGAATTATAAAATTGAGAGGTGTATTTTTTATGAATCTTTCCCCAATGTTTTTCGTAAACAGCATTGCCTTCGGCGCAGGACTTGCCATGGACGCTTTTTCGGTATCCCTTGCAAACGGTCTCGGAGAACCGAAAATGAAGATCAAAAAAATGTGCGGTATCGCGGGAATGTTCGCATTCTTTCAGGCGCTTATGCCCCTTATCGGCTGGATATGCGTCCATACTATTGTTGAGCATTTCAATTCCTTTCAAAAGTTCATTCCCCCGATCGCACTTGTGCTTCTTCTCTATATAGGCGGAAAGATGCTCCTCGAAGGGATCAGATCGGGAAAGGAAGAAGAAAGCGAATCAAAATCGCTCACCTTCTGCGCTCTTGTTCTTCAGGGGATCGCAACATCGATCGATGCGCTCTCTGTAGGCTTCAGCATCGCAAATTACGGTTTTGCTGAGGCTTTGATTTCGGCTATCATCATTTCTGCCGTGACCTTCGTTATCTGCATGGGCGGTATCGTTATCGGCAAAAAATTCGGAACTCATCTTGCAGGCAAAGCGTCGATCCTCGGCGGAGTTATCCTCATCGCCATCGGAATTCAGATCTTTGTCAGCGGACTTATGGGATAAATAAATTGCGTGTATCAGTGCGATACACGCAATTTTTTATCTACATTCCTTAATTATATATTCAGCTGAAACGCCTGCGGTTTCGAAGATCGTTTCTTCCTTTTCCGGAATTGCAAAATTATCATCAAGGGCAAGAAGCTTATAAACAAATCCTTCAAGCATTCCTCTTCTCGTCATTTCGTCGGAAAGCATCATGCCCATTCCGCCGGCTCGTATCTCTTCTTCAAGGAAGAGAACAAGACCTCCTTCTTTCGGCATGTAAGATCTTAGATTATCGGCAGCTTCACCATACGGTTTCAGCTTTTCAAGAAGCACTATACCGCATTTTTTGCCTTCCTTATCAAGCTCCGCTTTAGCCTTAAGTGCTTCTGCGGCAATCCTGCCGTAGGTTACTATCAGAATATCCGGCTTCTCTTCCGCTTTGATATCCGAGCGAACACCAAGCTTACCAATCCCGATATCCGAATAAAATGCTTTAACGATCTCAGAATTTTCTCTGCCCGAAGCATATCTGATTGCCGCAGGCTTTCCGCTCGAAACAGCTTCTTCCAGAGCCATTTCAAGGACATTGGCAGTAACAGGTGCATAGATGGTCATTCCCGGTACTTCAGATAAAAAAGCAACATCAAAAATTCCGTGATGTGTTGCACCGTCTGCACCGTTAAGACCTGCACGATCGATGCAAAGCGTAACAGGAAGCTCCTGCAAAGCGATATCATGAATGATATTATCATATCCTCTCTGAAGGAACGTGGAATATATCGCCGCAACAGGCTTCATTCCCTCGGCGGCAAGTCCTGCCGCGAATGTCAGCGCATGGGGCTCGGCAATACCGACATCAAAAAATCTATCGGGATGCTTATCCTTAAAGGTGCAAAGTCCTGTACCGTCACACATTGCGGCGGTTATGGCGCAAATGCTTTTATCCTTCTCCGCCATCTCAGTAAGCTTTCTGCCAAATACCTCGGAAAATGTTAAGCTTCCCGATGCGGTCTTTCCCGAACACGCCATAGAATGATAACCACTGGGGTCGGCTTCAGCCGGCGCAAAGCCCTTACCCTTTTGAGTTTTGATATGAATTACAACATTTTCTCCCTGTTCCTTAGCATTATAGAGCGCAGATTCGATCTGTGAATAATCGTTCCCATCAATGGGACCTATGTAATAAAGCCCCATATCCTCGAAATAATTGCTCTTATACATAGCGTTTTTGACAGCCTTCTTAACAAGGATGAAGAAGCTTGAAAGTGCCTTTCCGATGACCGGAATACGGGAAAGAAAACGTCTGGTAAGCCGCTTTGTTTTGATATAACCTCTTGTTGTGCGAAGCCTTGAAAGATTCTCGGCAAAATGTCCGATATTTTTCGATATCGACATTTCATTTTCATTGAGAATAATTATCAGACGCAAACGGGGATCGCAATTATTGAGAGCCTCGTGTATCATACCGCCTGTAAAAGCACCGTCGCCTACAACGGCAATGGTGAAGCGGTCTTTTTCCCCCTTCAGCCTGTCGGCTTGAGCAATGCCTATCGCCGCAGAAAGAGAGGTACTGCTGTGACCTGTTCCAAAGCAATCATGCTCGCTTTCGGCTCTTTTTTCAAAGCCGCTGAGACCGCCCGGCTTGCGCAAATCAGAAAAAGCGTCCTTTCTGCCCGTGATCATCTTATGAACATAGCTCTGATGCCCTACATCAAAGATTATATGATCCTTCGGTGTGCTGAAAACACGGTGAAGAGCCAGGGAAAGCTCAACAACACCGAGATTCGAAGCAAGATGACCGCCTGTTCTCGAAACATTTTCGATCAGAAATTCTCTGACCTCAGCCGCAAGAGCTTCCATATCCTCTTCTTTAACCTTTTTCAGATCATCGGGTGAGTTTATTCGGTTTAAAATTTTATATTTTTCGATTGAGTTTTCAGGCATTTGCCGTCATCCCTTCGTTTTGCATTTTTTGCCGTATTCGGCTCTGTAAAGCTCTTCGAGCTGTTTTGTCATGACCTCAGCCGTAAATTTGTTATCAAAAATTTCTTTTGCCTTTTCGCTCATTTTATTTTTGAGAGCTTCGTTTTCAAAAAGAGTTATCATTGCTGTCGCCAGCATTTCGCTGTTTTCTCTCTCAAAGACGAGACCGCTTACGCCATCCTCTATCATTGCGGTGTTTCCCTCACAATCTGAAACCAGCGCAGGCAGACCGAGGCTCATTCCCTCGGAAAGCGCAAGACAGGTGGTCTCGGAACGAGAACAGTTCACATTTACGTCAGCAATGTTCATATAAGGCGCAACATCACGGCAAAAGCCTGTGAAAATAACCTTATCATCAACCTTAAGGTCAGCCGCGAGAGCTTTTAGGCTCTCTTCAAGGCTTCCCTTTCCCACTATAAGAAAACGCATATCGGGATGAACCTTTGCCGCCTCTGCCGCCGCCTCAATAAAGGTTTTGTGATCCTTCACCTCTTCAAGACGCGCAACTATAGTAAACACGAAATTATCTTCTTTAAGCCCCAGTGAATCACAAAGGCTCTTTTTCTCATCCTCGGATATTCGTCTCATGGGCTCGGAGCCATTGAGGATCACCGAAATTTTTTCGCGCTTCGTTCCCTGAATGGCAAGTATCTCAGCGGCGGCTTCTGCCGTTGCTATAACTCTGTCGGAATAATGGTTATTAAGCGTACCGAGCAATTGCTTTATCGGGAAAATCGTCTTATATTTCGGAGGCATTACAGCGCAGTGATGGGTCTGAAATACAAGAGGTACGCGGCATTTTTTCGCCGCAATTCTCGCCGAAAAGGATGAATGAGTGTGAACTATATCGGGCCTTTCGCTTTTGAATATCTCGGTAAGCTCCTTTGTTGCTTCTTTTTCATAAGAAGTATCTCTGCCGTATTTCATACCGATGGCCTCATAACCGAGTGCTTCCACTCTCGGGATAAGCTCCGCGTCTCTTGGCAGAACCACCTTTATCTCAAATTCCGAGCGGTCAAAATGCCGAAGACAGTTCAGCAGGAGCATACCTGCGCCGCCGATATTCGTATCACTCAAAACATGCAGGATCTTCACGTCAGTTTCTCCTTTTGATTCTCAGAATTTTGCAGATTATATCACGGGTCATTCTCTCGCCGAGAAGGAAACAAATAAGGAAATATATTACAGCACCGATAAGGACATTTATCGCAAGTCCAATAATACCGCTAAGATATAAGGATAAATACCAAACTGCCGTACCCATTGCAAGAGACGCGATAAGCATTGCAAGGATACTGAGAAGATCGCGACATGAAAGCAGCTTATCTCCCGAGCGATACCTGAGGTATGCATTGAGAAATGCATTTATCATCACCGCAATGGCAGATGAAAGCGCAATTCCCGCAATACCCATTTTGTCGGCAAGAACCACGACAAAGGCAAAATTAAAGGCTATAGAAACAAGTGCCGTTATCATCGGAGGAAGAGTTTTCTGCTCGGCAAAAAACTTCTTTGTACAAACCTCATTCAGTGCATAAAAAGGCATGCCCAAAGCAAAAAAGCGAAGTGCTTCGGCGGTCATAACAACATCATCGGCATTGAACTCATTTCTCTGATATATCACCGAAATGATAGGCTCTGAGAGCGCAAAAATACCTACTGTGATAGGCAGGATTATCAGCATTAGAGACTTGATGGAAGTCCTTGTAAGCTTTTCGCCCTCTTCTCTATCGCCGCTCGCCTGTGCCTTTGAGAAATAAGGAAACAGCAGATTGGTTGCAACGAAGGTGAAGACACCTACTATTATAAGATAAAGCCTGTTTGCATATCCCATTGCGGAAATTCCGCCCTCTATAGAGGAAGCAAATCTGGTATTTATCAGATTGCAGAAGGGCTGAACCCATGAACTTACAAGAATCGGCAGAGCCATTGCAAAGGCTTTTTTTATATATGGAGATCTCAGATCGAGCTTAAGCGAAAATCTGAAGCCTTTTTTCAGAACCGCGGGAAGCTGAATAAGAGCCTGTGCGCCCCAGCCAATAAGCATTGCAAAGGAAAGTCCCCAAATACCGAATCTATCGTTGAAAAAAATGAAATACAGCACCATGATCAGGTTTGAGACAAGACTGATCACTGCCGGAAGAAGAAAATTTCCAAAGGACTGCAGAAGCCCGACAAAGGAAAAGGCAAGTCCCGTAAAAATTATCATCGGAAACATTATTCTCGAAAGTGATGATGCAAGTCCAGATGTAGATTCGGAAATATCGGGAGCAAGCCAGCCCACAAGAGTCTCCGAAAAAGCAACACCTATAATAGTTATAAGCGTTGTAAGAAGCAGTATTACATTGACATAGCTACCGGCAAAATCAAGGGCGTCCTTTTTGCTCTTTTTAATGAGTATTTCATTAAAAACGGGGATAAATGACGCAGTAATAACACCGCCGATAACAAAATCAAAGATAATCAGAGGCAGTCTGCTTGCCGTATCATAAGCCACTGCCTCGGGAGAAGTTCCGTAAGCTGCGGCAAGGAAAATATCGCGCACCATGCCCAGTATTTTTGCCGAAAGGGTTATGATAACCATAAGCAGAGCAGTCTTTACGATCCGTCTGCTCTTTTTCTCCTCGGTATCCATCATATCCCCCTTTCAAAAATAGTTATACATATTTATTATATCACAAGAAAAGCGCAATGTAAAGCAATTTGAGAAAATAACATCAAAAAAGGCTGTAGTGTTACAATAGATGTGAGACTAAAAATAAAAAAAGAATAGAAAAAGTGATTGAGTTCTGTTAAAATAGAATTACCCCTAACTCACATCAACAGAAAGGACTCAATCACTTCATGAAACATTATACCACAAACAAAC
>JAFTXK010000082.1 GCA_017461635.1 Clostridia bacterium
GCGGGAAGCTGTGTTATGAATTTTACTCCAACCTTCGGCTGGTACTTCATTTCCTCCAGCGATCGGTCGCCTTCATGGACAGGGGTGGAATTTTTTTATAATTTTATGGTTACAAACCAGGGGGTAGGTCCTTTTATGCGTGAGGTCAGCCGCAGAGAGGTCATGATCGGGGATGTGATCCAGCTGGCAAACGAGGACGGCGATTTTTATCACACCTTGATGATAACGGGCTTCGAGGGGGCGGATATTTTGGTTTCGGCTCAATCGGACGATGCTCTTGACAGGCGTCTTTCCACCTATAATTATGCATCTCTGCGTTTTCTTCATGTAGACGGAGTGAGGGTGGATTATCCCAATGATATTTGCTTTGAGGGGCTGATAAACGGAACTTCTATTGACGTTATGAGAATGTAATCACCAAAAATGAAATAAGGGTTTTTACAGCCCCTGTTTTTTATAAGATCTCAATATGAAATATTTTTTGAGCCGAAGATCCGCAGAAGGAGCTTTCTTATAAAGTCTACCGGGAAGACAAGAAGGGCAAGGATAAGAGTTGCGGTCAACTCTTCATAGGATAGCGGCACTGTTCTCAGCACGCTTCCGCCGAGATATACAAAGGCGATCTGTATCACCGCGATCAGAAGCATTATAAATATGAAGACCTTATTTTTGCCCAGCCCATGGAAAAGGCTGAGGCTATCGGTTCTCGCCGAGAAGCAATTGAAGACCGAGGCGAAAATGAAGAGGGCAAAAAATGCCGTCAGCAGATACAGATTTTCTTTATCATATTGGAAAAGGCTCGTTATGGCAGGCATCTTCAGAAAAGCAATGCAAAGAGCAACGGTAAAGAGCCCCATGGTAAGTATCTCGCCGATCATATAGCGGTTAAGTATCGATTCATCGCGCTTTTTCGGTCTCTCCTTCATATATTCCTCGCCCGCATGCTCGCCTGCAAAGGCGATACCGCCGAGAGTATCCATGATGATATTTATCCACAGCATCTGAACGACGGTTACGGGGGCATCAAAGCCGATAAAGGGTCCTATCATCGAAACGCCTACGGCGCAAAGATTCATAGTGAGCTGAAGGGTTATGAATTTTCTGATATTCTTAAAAATACCGCGCCCGTACAGAACAGCTTTGGCGATCGAGGCGAGATTATTATCGAGGATTATTATATCTCCCGCGTCCTTTGCCACCTGCGTCCCGCTCCCCATAGCAAAGCCGATATCGGCTCGGCGCAGTGCGGGCGCGTCATTTATTCCGTCGCCCGTCATGCCCACTACAAGATCTGCCTCCTGCGCCACTCGCACAAGTCTGCTCTTATCCGAGGGCAGAGCCCTGGCGACAACGCCTATCCGCGGAAGCAGCTCTCGGAGCTTTACATCGCCGATCTTTGCAAGATCCGAGCTTGTTATGCAAATATCAACATCGCCGCCGAGAATACCGCTTTCCCGCGCTATGCTTGCCGCCGTTTCGATATTATCTCCCGTCACCATTACAACATGTATACCCGCACTGCGAAGCCGCTCCACCGAAGAAGCGGCTTCCTTTCTCACCCTATCAGAAAGATGAACCGCGCCGATCAAGGTCAAATTCATGGAATACGGAGGCATTCTATCGCTTACGGCAAGGAGGATAACTCTGCCTCCTACGCTCGTTCTTTCGCTTATCATCCGTTCAAAGCGTACGGAATTAAAAGGCGCAGTGCTTCCGTCCGGCCGCAGATAGGAGCGCACGAAGGGTAAAAGCTTTTCGGGCGCTCCCTTTATAAGCACAGTTTTCTCCGAGCCCTCGAGCCTGACTGCGGAGAATTTTTTTGCGCTGTCAAAGGGTATCTTTTCAGCGATCCTTATTCCCGAAAATTCGGAGGAATACTGCGCCGCACTCTCGGTAAGAGCAATATCGGTCATATTTCCTCCGAGGGCATGGGCTTTGCCGTCTTTGGCTATACTAACCTCGGAAGAAGTATTATACAAAGCGGAAAGGGCAAAATATCTCCAAATGCTGTCCTTTTTCCTGCCCCCGATACTATTTATCACCGAGCCGTCGCCGAGCAAATATTCCTTGACGCTCAGATGCCCCTCGGTAAGAGTTCCCGTTTTATCGGTGAAAAGAATATTCATGCTTCCCGCCGCCTCGATGCCAACGGGTTTTCTCACCAGCACCTTATCCCGTACCATTTTTTTGATATTTGCCGAAAGCACGACAGAGATCATCAGCGGAAGACCTTCTGGAACCGCTACAACAACGACCGTGAGCCCCAGGGTGAAGGCATGAAGCAATTTTCGAAAGAGATAACCGACATCTCCCAGCTTCATGAAGATGATAGTGGGATGCATGCCGCTGTCGATAATGAAGCTGTTGATAAGATATGCCACCGTCACCAGCACAGCGGCGATATAACCGAGACGGCTTATGACGGATGCCAGCTTTGCGAGACGGATGCGTAAAGGGCTTTCTCTCGTATCCATCTGCACCTCGCGCGATATTCCGCCCAGAAAGGTAGCATCTCCAACCACAGCCACTCTGGCTTCACCCTCGCCCGATGTTATGACGCAGCCTCCGAGCAGTGCATGCGACTGGGAAGGATCAAGCGGAATATTATTTTTGCTCTGTTCAGGTGACATCGGCTCTTTGCGTACTTCTTTATTCTCGCCCGTCATCGCTGATTGGTCAACTCCAAGCGAGCCCGATAGCAAAATGCAGTCGGCAGGTATCTTTTCGCCTGCACCGAGCAATATAATATCCCCCACGACCAGCTCCCGCGGATCTATCTCGCGCACAGAGCCGCCTCTGCGCACTCGGCATCTCTGCATTTTATTTTCCTCACCCAAACGGCGGAATGCTGCCTCACTGCTGTATTCCGACATGGTAGAAATAAATGTTGCAAGAAATACCGATATGCCGATGCCGACCGTCTCATATATATCACCGCCGCGGATCAGGAAAAGTATATTGAGCAGAAGGGCAAAAAGCAATATCCTTATAACGGGATCATTCAGATTTGAAAGAAACTGACGCAAAAAAGAGCGTCTCTTTGCCGCGCTCAGTTTATTTTCACCATATTTTTCGCGAGAGGAAATGACCTCGGCATCGCTCAGCCCTCTGAGATCTTTTCCCGAGCCCCTTAAGTGCGTTTTTTCATGTACCATATAATTCCTCCGTCCTTTTTTATATATAATATGAAGAGGACGGACTGAAAAATTACTTCCCCGAAGCTTTATCGCCTTGACAGTGGATGGATATTGTGATAAAATATTTAATAATAGAACACCTCTGAAAACTCAAAATTTAATAACTAAACAATAATTTGTCGAGGAAAAGTAACTAACATTTTATGAGATCCTTCGCCGAGGCTCAGGATGACAGTACTGTACTGTTCGCAATGTTTCCTACGTTAAATCACAGTTGACTTAACAGTAGGAAACCAAGTGGGCGATCCCTTATTGTTATCCTGAGCCTCGGCGAAGGATCTCACAAGATATCAACTAACTATTCGACAAGTTATTGTTTAACCTATGTTTTGATTTTTTAAGTTACAATAATTAACAAATAAAAAATCCCCATCAAAGGAAAACTGAAATAATGAACGATCTGATTTCGGCAAATGCTCTTTTTGCAAAGGGTGAATATGAAAAGGCGGCTGAGCTTTACCGCGAGCTCGCTTGGAAGGGTGACCTTGACGCAATGTTCAATATGGGTTATCTGCACCAATTCGGCATCGGAGTACCGCTTGATCTCGAAAAGGCGGCGGATTTTTATGCTGTTGCGGTCTATCTCGAGGGCGGAGACGCCGCATATAATCTTGCAGTGATGACAATGAACGGGCTCGGCGTCAAGCGCGATATCGCAAAGGCTGTCCACTATATGGAGCTGAGCGCAAACGGCGGCTGTCCAGAGGCTCAGCTTTATCTTGCTTCGGCATGCTCCATGGGCTATGCGGGAAATCCGATAACGAGCAATATCTGCCGGATCCCTTTCCATAAAGCCGAGAACAGATATGATTATGCCGTTATCGGCGGCGGTATAGACGAAGCGGAGCAGGAAAAAATAGAGGAAGAAAGATGCCGCGCCATAACCGAGAGCCATATAGACGCCTATCGCTGGCTTTCCATAGTTGCTGCTTGCCGGGATGAGGACGACGTTTACGGCGAAACGATCAGAGATGCGAAATTCCTTCTCGGTCTCTTCCACATAGAGGGTATCGGCTGCCGCATAAACCGCAAGAAGGGTCAGCGGCTCATCAAGGAAGCCGCCCTTGCAGGCTCTGCCGAGGCACAGCAATATCTGCTCCAAGGCGCAGAGGATCGGTAATTTTTATAAAGGAGAAAAAATCATGCCATTTATCAACACTATCACAACAAAAAAGATCTCAGACGCGGAAAGAGATGCCGTTAAGGCTGAGCTCGGCAAGATCATCGCCGAGATTCCCGGTAAAAGCGAGCAGTGGCTCATGCTTGCTTTTAATGACGGGGTAAAGATGTATTTCCGCGGTGACGACAGCCTTGACAGTGCCTATGTTGAAATCAGCATTTTCGGTACTGCGGGCTCAGATGCTTATGACTGCCTTACAGCGAAGATCTGCGAGCTTTATGAAAGCAAACTTGGAATCCCCGCAGACAGAGTTTATGTTAAATACGAGGAATGCACCCGCTGGGGCTGGAACGGCGCGAATTTCTGATATATGAAGAATATAAATGCGGCAGCCGACCGTTTTATAATGGGAAGGCTGATGGAATTTGAAGAGCTTTCCTCAACAAATGAATACTGCAAGGGAAACGATATCCGCACGGACTGTATAATCAGAGCTCACAGGCAGACCTCGGGACGCGGACGGATGGGAAGAAAATTCGTCTCAGAGGAAGGCGGATTATATCTTTCCTATTGCTATCTTCCACCGGATCTGAAAGCAGAAAAATTGATGCCTCTTACGGGGCTTTGCGCTGTTGCGGTTCATTGCGCCATCGAGAAAGCAACAGGACTGAACGCCGATATCAAATGGACAAACGACCTTCTTCTTTACGGGAAAAAGATCTGCGGAATATTGGTCGAAACAGTGCTGGGAGAGGATGGCAAGGTTGAAAAGCTGATCATCGGCATTGGCATAAACACAAATCAGAAATCCGAATGCTTTGAAGGTGAGCTTGAAAATATTGCGTCCTCAATATATGCACTGACAGGTAAGGAGACGGACGAGACAAAGCTTCTCAAATATCTTTCGATGCTGATACACGGTGTTTATTCTATGGTGTGCAAGGGTGACTTTGACCGCATGGAGGAATATGCAGAGTATTACAGAGCGCATTGCGTCACCATCGGAAAAGAGGTCCGTATACTGCGCCCCGAGCTCGTTTCCGCGGGAAAAGATCCCAGAGGGGCATATGCCGAAGATCCTTCGGTCTTCCCTAAAGCTATTGCCGTCGATATCGATGATAATTTCGGTCTTATAGTACGCCATAAGGACGGAAAAGAAGAAAAAATAACTTTCGGCGAGATCAGCATAAAATAAGAAACAATGATATATTTATCTGAGTGTCTGCTAACTTTTTCTCTTATTTTTAAAAAATTATGGTTTTTAAATAATAAACCTCCCGTCAAAAAAACAAATTTGACAGGAGGCTTATTATTTTTTCTTATCTGATATTTGAGGAAATATCACTTGTTTACGGTAATTATACCGTCCTTGTATTCCCAATCGGTGGTCATCTCAACAGGCAGAAGCTTGCCGTCCTCGCCAAAGCGCATTATATCAAGACAAATGAAGCGTGCGTTGCCGTCGTCTATATCTTTTGAATGACGATGATAGGCGCATAGATAAAGTTCCTCTTCGGGAATGTAGATATATCCGTTATGCCCGGGCCCGTTTGCGATCTTACTATCACCCGTTGAAAGGACGTTGACATAATTATCAAAAGGACCGAAGGGCGAGTCTGCCATGGCAGAGTTTACGCGGTATGATCCATCCGTCCAACAGCCCGATGACCACATAAAATGATATTTTCCGTCCTTTTTGAACATACAAGGGCCTTCCACATAATCCGGTGGTGTTATTTCGCGGCACAGACTTCCGTCCTCAAATGGAACGAGCCCCGTCATATCCTCATTCATAATGCCGAGGTTGCAATGATCCCAGCCGCCCCAGAAAAGATAGATCGTGCCGTCATCATCCTTGAACAGATGCGCGTCGATGGGCTGTGCACCGTTATAAAATTCGTTTATCAAAGGTCGATCAAGCAAGGCTTTGAAGGGACCTGTGGGTGAATCGGAAACTGCGATCTCAAGTCCGCCCTTTTCCGCAGAACTATGGATATTCCCCGAAGCAAAAATATAATAGTATTTCCCATTTTTTTCGATGATAGTCGGAGCCCAGATAGCCTCGGTCGCCCACGGAAAATCGGACATATCAATAATATCGTCATGAAGCTCCCAATCCGTGAGATTTTCGCTGGTAAAACAGACCTGATTCTTCTGCTCATTATATGGATACAAAGATTTTGTCGCGTAAATTACATATTTCCCTTCGTAAAAGCGTGCCTCCGGATCTGCATACCATCCCTCGCTTATGGGATTTTGTATTTTGAATTGCATAGCTTCCTCCCATTATATAATGTACCATTTGATCTCTTACTGATTATAGCATGCTGACGGAGTATATTCAAGTGCTTTTTGTGACTTAGATTTGTTGAAAAGAAACATAATGATATATCCCTTCCTTCATACGCGAATCGTATATCACCTGCGAAGCAGATATCACACCTCCGGGTATATCATCAGTTCCCCACGGAACGGATATCATTGAAAAACGGCAAGTTTCTCTCGAAACTTGCCGTTTTCCTTGGTGGGGCATCAGGGACTCGAACCCCGGACCGACCGGTTATGAGCCGGTAGCTCTAACCAACTGAGCTAATGCCCCGTATTTATTTTTGACAAAAGATATTATACAACAACCGCGGCGATTTGTCAAGAGTTATTTTGGAATTATTTAAAAAACATTTATAAATCCTACAGAAAGGGAAAACCGATAATATGGGGAATCCCATATTATCGGTAGTACTATTAAATTTGGAGGCAATCATACTGTAGTACAGTATACACCCACTTTTTGGCGAACCAACCCTTCATTAATTAAAGTATCAATTTTTACTTGAATTGTTTGTCTTGATACCTGTGCATCGTAATTTCTAATTTCGTCAAGAAGATGATCGGTAGTAAAGCAATAATTGCTTTTTGCAAACAATAAATTGTAAATAATAAAATCGATGTTTTGATTATCTTTCTCTAAAATTACTTTGCACATTTGGCACTCTCCATCTCTAATTTAGTTTTTGATAAAAGATTAATGATATGTTTCGCGAAATCAGAGGCAATCTTTTTGCCTATTTCTTGTAATAAGATTTTTCGCTCCTCGTCATCAAATTTTACAGTGCTCTTTAATAATAAGTATACGTAAAACACAGGAAGACTTTCAGCTTCAATTGTCATAATATCACATATTTCTGAATTCTCGTAGAGAGTGGAAATAGTACTGTCATGAGGAGTATAAAAATATATTGGTTTTTCCAATCCGGACGAAAGACGCTTTAATACGATCATTATATCACACAAATCCGAATTTGTAAAGTGTAAATTTATAGTTTCATTGACTTTTTCTTTAAAAAATTCATCCATATTCGATATTTCAGTAGAAAAAGCTCCTGCATTTTTCAAGACGTATCTTAAAGCGAGTGAATAATCACTGTTAGGAAAATCTACTAAATATTTAATTTTATCAAAAGTTGGCTCTATATTGATAATTTTATCTAAAGGTGTAGTATCCGGAATACTCTTTGATAATGTTTGGATTTCTTGTATTAGAGCAATTATTTTGTCTTTATTACTATGCAATACCTTTTTGAATTCATTATCTATTGTAATAAAGTTGTCCCTTCGCTTTATAAGGGAAGAGTATTTTTTTGTATTGCATAGCAATTCAGTCAATTGTTGAGCCAAAACATATTCAGAAGATGTTTCATCGATTTCCGTCTGATAATATTTGGAATAATACTCTTGTTTTAATACGGTCATCAACCAAGAATCATTCCACTGTGACAGAGCGTTTTCTTTTTCAGTAGGAGTACTATTGCCTTCCAAAGGATACCATAATCCACTAATATCATAAGGTATCACGTTATCGGAATCTTTTTTACAAGCACTATTTTCACCAAGGAAATTATCAATTATTTTTTCTACAGAATACTGAAGGAGGGAGTCAGTTTTTATTACACGATGATGATATATTATATTCTTATATATTGATAAACGTCTCTTGGCAAAATCTTCAACAGAATTAACAGCTTTTTGCGGGACACAAAAATAAAAATTTTTGTTTTCTGTTTGCAATCTCATGTCATTGATAATTCGCTGATATTCTATTTTCCCAGAATCCATACCAGAGTTAAGAGAATCTCTTGTTACATAGTCCAATCTATCAGAATCCAACGCACCATCAACAAGTGTGTGTAAATTTTCAAATAATTTTTCATTCTTTAAAATTCTCAAAACACAATTGGCTATAATGAGTTCATACAAATTTTTATGGTATCTTTTTACGTCATATTGCTCATTAGACATTCCATATACAACTTTATCTAAAATATTCTTGCATATTTCGTCCCCCATTTCTTCATGCAATTTTTTTCCTTCTTCAAAAAATTTTTTCATTGTTTCACAAAAAATTTTTGTTCGAGAATTGCAATCTGGATTTTGAGAATGCTTTTTATATTGGTTATGTATAGCATTCTCAACAATGTGGCTAAAAGGAGGATGACCTACATCATGTAATAAGGCTGTTACTCTAATAGATTCAATTAGAATACAATGAATAATTATATGATCTTTTGGAACATTGCTAGGAACTAATGAATATCTCATATGATCCATTGTTATTTTTAACTCGGAAATATTTGTAATTTTGGGACTTTTTCCTCCCAATTTAATTTCACAAATACTCGAATTTGCTTTGATGGATTCTACAACCTCGATAATTTTATTTTCAAAACTTTCATAGAAATCTTTAAGAACCTCATCAGAGGTGTTTAAAATAGAACGATAAAACATATCAGATGCTATTTTCATGGTTCCCAAAGAATGCTCAAAGCGTTTTGTTCTATTGGAAGGAAAAGTTAAATACACCGTAGAATTTTGATATACATCATGTAATCTATTGAACCCTATACTAGATATAATTCTTTTTTCATATTCAGACAATTGAATTAAACCGTGGATTGAATCATTTATATAAATACCTTTAGACATTGCCCGACATCCCTTCATTATATTTATAGTCATTATAACACAATATGTAAATAATGTCAATAAAAATGGGTTTTTTGTCGAATATATATAGTATTGAATTCATTAAAAAGTGTACGGCAAATGGGTATCTGACGCTTTTTTGGTTAATAATGATAATATGATAAACAAAATAACAAGGAGAACAAAATGTCGGAAAACGAAAACAAAACAAATGAAAATGAGAATGAAAACGAAAAAAAGCCCGGCATCGGCGATGATTTTGAAGGTATAATCAAAAGCGGCAGTGTCGTTGCAAAAAATTCACGGGAAACTATCCATTGCCTGAGTATCATCGGTCAGATAGAAGGTCATTATCTGCTTGGCGAGAGCCAGAAGGCTACAAAATACGAGCATGTGATCCCTTTGCTGGTTGCAATTGAGGAGAGCGAGGACCTTGACGGGCTTCTCATCGTCCTCAACACCATGGGCGGCGACGTTGAAGCAGGTCTTGCCATTGCAGAGATGATCGCTTCCATGTCGAAACCTACCGTTTCGATCGTGCTCGGCGGAGGTCATTCAATCGGCGTGCCTCTTGCAGTGGCAGCAAAAAAATCCTTCATAGTTCCTTCGGCAACAATGACTATCCATCCCGTCCGCATCAATGGGCTCGTTCTCGGTGTTCCTCAGACCTTCAGATACTTTGAAAACATGCAGAAGAGGATAATCGATTTTATCACTTCACATTCGAATGCAAGCGCGGATAAGCTGCAGGAGCTGATGATGCGTCCCGACGAGATCGCAACCGATGTCGGTTCTATCGTTGATGGGAATGAAGCCGTCAACATCGGAATTATTGATAAAGTAGGAGGTCTTTCGGACGCTCTGGCAGAGCTAAGAGAAATGATTAAGAATAATTCTTAAAAAATTTCAAAAAACTATTGACAAATCAAAATTATATGTTATAATAATATCAGAGTTAAGAACTATTCCTAAAAAGTGAGGTCTGATATGACTAAACAACGCAAGCTTATACTCGATATTATCAATAGGTCAAGATCGCATCCAAATGCCGAAGAGATCTATCATGAGGCGAAGTCGGTCATGCCCACAATTGCCCTCGGTACGATCTACCGCAATCTCGGTATCATGGTTAAGGAAGGCGAGATAAGACGTCTTGTCAGCGAGAATGCTCCCGACAGATATGATAGGATCGCGCCTCTGCATGACCACATGGTGTGCACCGAATGCGGCAGAATTACCGATACGGATATCGGTTCGCTCTGGGACGCCATTGAAAATTGCGTCGGGGAAAAGATCGTCGGCTATGAGCTGATGGTCAGACATGTTTGTAATTGCTGTAAAAGCGAACAAAAATAAATTTTTATATACGAAAGGACATTTACTATGGAACTCAAGGGATCAAGAACAGAAGCTAATCTTATGGCGGCATTTGCCGGCGAATCTCAGGCAAGAAACAAGTACACATACTATGCTTCGAAGGCAAGAAAGGAAGGCTACGAGCAGATCGCGGCTCTCTTCGAGGAAACAGCTCATAACGAGAAGGAGCATGCAAAGATGTGGTTTAAGCTTCTCCATGACGGCGAGGTTCCCTCAACAGCGGAGAATCTGAAGGACGCTGCTGCAGGCGAAAACTATGAGTGGACAGATATGTACGCTGAATTCGCAAAGGTTGCTGAGGAAGAGGGCTTCAAGAGAATCGCATATCTCTTCAAGGCAGTTGGCGATATCGAAAGAGAGCACGAGGCAAGATACCTCAAGCTTCTCGATAATGTTGAGAACGGTCTCGTATTCTCCAAGGACGGCGACGCTATCTGGAAGTGCAGAAACTGCGGTCACATCGTTGTAGGCAAGGCTGCTCCCGAGGTATGTCCCGTTTGCGCACATCCCAAGTCTTATTTCGAAGTTAAGGCTGAAAATTATTAATTTATAGCTTCGGCGCTGTAAAAACAGTCTGAAAAATTCCGAAAAACCCCGTCAGTTTATTTTGACGGGGTTTTTGCAAAAAGGAGATATTGCTGTGAAAAGGTATATTCCGCTTATTTTTGCTTTAGTATTTATATTGAACTCGTTCGGCTGTGCAAAAGGCTCGGGCGAAGAGCTGATGACTGAAAATATCGCAACGCAGGAAAATTCTACAGTCAATAATGAACATGAAGTTTTGAAGACCCCGCCTGCGCTGACTGTGGTATGCGGCGAATCAAGCATTGAGGCTCTGAAGGGTACGACCTCTTGGAGATATGATAATGGAGACGGTACTTCTACCTATATTAATTCGGACAGTATCCATCCGTTATATGCAAAGGATTATATGACCCCGCTAAGCTTAATGCCGACATATGCTTCTCATGCAAATCCACTTGATGCTTATTTGTTCTTTGAAACAGCTCCCGATAAGATAAGCGTCCTCCGTTGGAACGAAGATTGTTGGGAAAAGTCCAATGCCGCAGGCAATAATATTTCCGTTAAGAAAGGCGGCAACGGCTCCGATTTCATGATAGAATTAAAGGACGGAGCTTACATATATGAAGTCATTGCCGAATGGACCTCATCCAAAAAATACGGCGGTACAGCCAGATATAGCTTCTATACCGTAAAGCCGAATATGGAAATGCATCCTATAGAAGAAAATAAATAAACAGACCGAACTCTGTTCCTCTTATATGGGCAGAGTTCGGTTCGTTTATTATATATCCAAATATCCAATATAAGTCTCAAATTCCTTTTTCGATATTTAAAAGTTATACCCGCTATTCGTTGGAAAAATATTTTTCCGTTTTTGGAATAAAATTTTCAAAAATCTATTGACAAAGAGAAAAATGCGTGGTACAATATCCTCATAATGATAAAATCGGGTATTACCCCTTCGCTTTTGGAGGAACTTTAAGATGAAGCAGAGTAAAAACGCAAAAAAATCAATAGCTTTTGAAAAAATCGATGTAAATGATAAAGACGCGCGCAAAAAAGCGCTGAATACTGCCCTCGCTCAGCTCAAAAAGGACTATGGCGAAGGCACCATCATGAAGCTCGGCGAAAATGCCAATATGGAGGTTCAGGCGGTTTCAACGGGATCGCTCTCCCTTGATATGGCTCTTGGTATCGGCGGCGTTCCGAGAGGAAGGATCATTGAGATCTTCGGTCCGGAATCCTCCGGTAAAACCACCGTTGCGCTTCATATAGTCGCTGAAGTTCAGAAGATCGGCGGCGAAGCCGCCTTTATCGATGCTGAGCATGCTCTTGACCCCGTTTATGCCAAGGCTCTCGGCGTTGATATCGATAATCTTCTGGTTTCTCAGCCCGACTGCGGCGAGGATGCCCTTGATATCACCGAAACATTGGTTCGCTCAGGCGCTATCGATGTTGTTGTAATCGACTCGGTTGCCGCTCTCGTTCCCCGTCAGGAAATTGAAGGAGATATGGGCGCTTCAAGCGTAGGTGTGCAGGCAAGACTTATGTCTCAGGCTATGAGAAAGCTTTCATCCGTTATCGCAAAGAGTAATTGCGTTGTTATCTTCATAAATCAGCTCCGCGAAAAGGTAGGAGTTCTTTATGGCAACCCGGAGACTACCACAGGCGGACGCGCGCTGAAATTCTATGCTTCCGTCCGCATTGACGTGCGCAAGGCAGATCAGTTGAAAAACGGCAGTGAGGTTTACGGTAACCATGTCAAATGCAAGATCGTTAAGAATAAGGTGGCTCCTCCATTCCGAGTTGCTGAATTTGATATTCTCTATGGCAAGGGCATATCCAAGACCAGCGAGATCATTGATTTTGCCGTTGCTCTCGACGTCATCAAAAAGAGCGGATCATGGTTCTCCTATGAAGGCGAACGCATCGGTCAGGGTAAAGAAAATGTAAGAAAGTTCCTTGATGAAAATCCCCCCATCTGTGATGAGATCGAAGCTAAGATCCGCGCTATGAAGGATCAGACCAATTCTCTCATTGAAGAAAGCTTTGACCTGGATGATGAGGACGGTGCTGATGACGATCTCGATTTCAGCTCACTTAAGCTGGACGAGGAATAATTTTACTCGAAAATGACTATTCAGATAAAGCGTCTTACAGCTATCGGTAACGGTGATGTGATCGGTATCGATATCGAAATAGAGCATGACGGAAATTCTCAGCGTACCGCCTTCAAAATACTCTCCTCTCAATATGCCAAAATGAAGATAGCGAAAGGTGAGATATCTCAAAGCGATTTCGAAGAGATCGAGGCGGCATCGGAGATCTGCGAAGCATATCTGCGGGCAGTCAATATACTCTCTTTCGGATCAAATACCGCGCATACGCTGATTCTTAAGCTCCGAAGACGCGGAATTGACAGCGATGCCGCAAAAGAAGCGGTTGAAATGCTTCGCATCAAGGGATATATCAATGAAGACGGCGATCTGCGGCGCGAGATCGAAAGATGCCTGCGGAAGCTTTGGGGAAGCAGAAGGATCATGGCTCATCTTCACAGCAAGGGATATGAGGATGAAACTCTTTCTGCCGCAGAAGACGAGCTTTCCGAAATAGATTTCGGCGAAATCTGCCTTGAGCTTCTGGAGAGTAAATGCGATGAGATCCCAAATGACCCGAAGGAGCGCCAGAAGCTGATCGCATCCCTATCCCGCTATGGATATTCCATGAGCGAGATCAAATATGCTCTTTCAAATTTTTCAAAATAAACAAAAGCGGCTGTCCCGAACCCTAACAAAGTGACAGCCGCTCTTTATTTACATATTACTTTAAAAAATAATCCTCAATTCCTTCGGCAATGGTGGTCATGAGATTATCGCGCCAAGCTTCATCAAGCAAAAGCTCTGCATCGGAGGGGGTTGAGGCAAAGCCTGTTTCAAAAAGTATCGAGGGCATAGACGTATATTTTGTGACGATAAATGCCATATCCCAGCTATCGGCAAATTGCTTCAGCCGCCGTTCGGGATAGTCGCGCTGAATGGCATTGCAGATAGAATCAAAAACAAATTCCGACATCTCCGATGAAGAGTTTTCGGCGCAGTAATCTATTTCAAAGCCTGTTGCAGTATTTGTATCCGCATTCGCGTTCACATGGATCGAAAGCATAAAATCGATCTCGCTTCGGGCGGCAAGGACATTTGCATATATTGCGCGTTCATATGCATCAAAAACATTATTTCCGGGTGACATTTTTTCAGCATCATATTCGATCCCAAGCTTATCCGCCTCTTCGCAGATCTCGGCGGCGGTGGGACAGCTTATGCCGTCATGGGTAAGAATGACGGCATACCCCAGTGCGCGCAGTTTATCCGCAAGGCGAACCGTAAAGTCCATCGTCAGCTCATGTTCATAAAGCCCATCAAGATATTCGGAAGTGCATCCAACATCGCCAAAGCCATGACCGGCATCAAGAAGCACGGTAACTTTCCCGTCTGTTCCTCCGGGATCCTTGGGCGGCTTTTTTTCTTCTTCGTTCATCTCTCCCGAGCAGGATACAAACAAAAGAATCAAGCCTATAAAAAGAAAAAGAGCTTTTAACCTCTTATTCATAAAGCACCTCCGTTCATTTTTCGCAGCTTTGATTAAATTATATAATAAATCCTCGGATTTTGCAATAGGATTTTTCAAGAAATCATTTCCTTCGCCGCTGATACAGCACTTTTTGCATCGCTTGAAACTGCCATTATCACATACCGTCCTACCACTGCCACCGTTGCTTCCTTCAGATTTGCCGAGCTGGCCTCTTCAAGCGAAAGCTTAGCCGAATTTGCATTGACAAAATGCTGCATAGTGTCAATTCTGCCAAGGCAAAGATCGGCGATCTCCTCGGTATCGCGGCGGTTTGAGCAAAGAAAAACCGCAAATTCACATGCGTGAAGCCCCGAGGAGATCCACAGGGAAATACTTTCCGCCCTGCCGAAAACCTCGGGATAGCCGTTAGTTCCGTAAAGAGCAGTCAGCAGACTTTCCGAAAGGTGGTCGGGTGCACCGGGAGTACTTTTTGTTGTGTAAGTGTTTCCCGCAGGTAGATCTCCTGCGGTCTTCTGCATTTCCGAAAGAACGGCAGAGGTATCGGGAGAATTGCCTATGAGACATGACGAAAGGATGGGCATTAGCAGTAACAAAGCAATGAGAACGGCTCTCCTGCGGCGAAAAAAGATGTGATTTGTAATCATGAATAAGCCTCCGAAGTATTGTAAACAATAATTTGTCGAATAGTAGTATTCCCCCATGAGATCCTTCGCCGAGGCTCAGGATCTCATAGGGTATTAACTAACTATCCGCTAAATTATGTTTATGGTTTTAAAACGAAACTTCTCAAAACATTTTATGCAAGTGCAAATTATTTCTTGACATCTCCGCGGGATTATGGTATAATTAGGAGCAGATCGCCGATCGGTAACTAAATAATACCGATCGGAAATTAAAACAACTGAATATTGGGATATAGCCAAGTCGGTTAAGGCACAAGACTTTGACTCTTGCATTTCGTTGGTTCGAGTCCAACTATCCCAGCCAAAGCCCCAAGGACGAAAGTTCTTGGGGCTTACTTATACCCCTTTCTTTTTCCCAAAATTTTTTGGGAAGCAAGAAGTAAAAAATAAAAGGTGAAAAGAGAGATTGATTTTGCTCCGCGCAAGCCGAATTTTAATCGTTTGCGCGGTTCTCCGAAGGAAAAAGATTATAAAATCCGCAGAAAAAGATTATAAAATCCGCCATTTATCTTGACAAAATGCCAAAACAGTGTATAATAAATATGGAATATTGTTTATATCTGAATAGGAGAAAAATTATGGCACAATTGCTTACAAATAATGACAAACGCACCTGCTACTGCGCAGAGCTTTCCGAAAGTGACATTGGAAAAAAGGTCTGCGTTATGGGCTGGGCGCAGAGACAGAGAGACCTTGGTGGTCTGATCTTTATCGACTTGCGCGACCGCTCGGGCATCATTCAGCTCGCCTTTGACGAGGAAACAGAAAAGGATATCTTCGATTCGGCATTTACCGTCAGAGCAGAGTTTGTTCTCTGCGCGCACGGCGTTGTCAGAGCCCGTTCGTCGGTCAACCCCAACATTCCCACGGGTAAGATCGAGATCGCCGTTACAGAGCTGAAGATCCTTTCCGCGGCGCAGACACCGCCCTTTGAGATCGCCCCGGACAGCAAGGTCAATCCCGAGCTTCGCCTGAAGCACCGCTATCTCGACCTTCGCCGCCCCGATATGCAGGGCAATATTATTGCACGCTCACGCATCACAAAGATCGCCCGTGACTATTATGCGGATAACGGCTTTATGGATATTGAAACACCCTGCCTTATAAAGCCCTCGCCTGAAGGCGCAAGAGACTATCTCGTTCCTTCCAGAGTTCATCCCGGCAGATTCTATGCTCTTCCTCAGTCGCCTCAGCTCTATAAGCAGCTTCTGATGGTTTCGGGCTTTGACCGCTATTTTCAGATCGCGCGCTGCTTCCGAGATGAAGACCTTCGCGCTGACCGCCAGCCCGAATTTACACAGCTCGATACTGAGATGTCCTTTGCTACAGCAGATGACGTTATGGCTATGCATGAAGGCTTTATCAAGTATCTTTTCAAAGAATATTTCGGCAAAGAGATCGGTTATGATTTCATAAAAATGCCTTACCGCGAGGCAATGGATCGCTTCGGCTCGGATAAGCCCGATATCCGCTTCGGATTTGAGCTTAAGAACCTTTCCGACCTTCTCGCTTCCTGCGAATTCAAGGTTTTCGCGGGCGCGATAGCTGAGGGCGGTTCTGTACGCGCCATTAATGTTAAGGGCGGCGCCAAATTCACCCGCAAGGAGATCGATTCTCTCACCGAATATGTTAAAACTTATAAGGCAAAGGGACTTGCTTGGCTCAAATGGGCTGAAAGCGGCGAAATTTCTTCCTCCTATGCAAAGTTCCTTACAGAAGAAGAGAACGAAGCGATCAAGAAGGCTATGGAAGCAGAGCCCGGTGACCTTATCCTCATCGTAGCAGATAAAAACAAGGTCGTATTCGACGCTCTCGGCAATCTCCGCTGTGAATGTGCAAAGAGACTCGGTCTGCTCCGTCCCGATGATTTCAAGTTCCTCTGGGTAACAGAATTCCCCCTTCTCGAATGGAGCGAGGAGGACGGCAGATTCTATGCAATGCACCATCCCTTTACCTCTCCCATGGATGAGGATATGCAGTATATCGATTCCGATCCCGGCAGAGTTCGCGCAAAGGCTTATGATATCGTTCTTAACGGTACAGAGCTTGGCGGCGGTTCTGTTCGTATCCACAGCGAGGATATTCAGAAAAAGATGTTTGAGATCCTCGGTCTCACTTTGGAAGAAGCAAACGAAAAATTCGGCTATCTGCTTGAAGCCTTCAAGTATGGCGTTCCGCCTCATGCCGGTCTTGCCTTCGGTCTTGACCGTCTTGTAACACTCCTTCTTGGTCTTGAGGACATTCGCGATGTTATCGCATTCCCCAAGGTTCAGAATGCAAGTGAGCTGATGTCGGGCGCACCCGGCCCTGCTGATCCCAAGGGTCTTGACGAGCTTTGCATTGCCGTTACAAAGACCGAAGAATGATCCCTAAAAGGTCATTGATCCCAAAAAATTTTGCCCTTAAAACAGTCATAGCGGTGCTCACCGCCGCTCTGGCTATGGCAGTTTATAAAATAGGAATAAGCTGTGTTTTTCTCAAGCTTACGGGCATACCCTGTCCTTCTTGCGGAATAACAAGAGCAACTGCGGCTCTGCTTTCGGGCAGATTCGGCGATGCTTTAAGGCTTTATCCCGCTTACGGTGCTTTGCCGATGCTTTTCCTATATTTTATCTATGACGGTGAGGTGTTCTCCTCAAAATGGATTAACCGCGCAGTGCTCGCTCTCTGTTTTGCGGCAGTCATTATATTTTACATCATTAAATTAATTAATTTTTTATAATTTGGAGGTACTTTTATGTATTGCAAAAATTGTGGACAGCAGATCGATGATCTTGCCGTTGTATGCGTTCATTGCGGCGTTTCTACTGATATGGGCAATAAGTTCTGCAAGAACTGCGGCGCACCCGTATCCGATCCCAATGCGGCTATCTGCACAAACTGCGGCTGTGCTTTTGTAAAGCCCGTTAACCCCACAGATCAGAAATCAAAGCTTGTGGCAGGTCTTCTCGGAATCTTCCTCGGAGGTCTGGGAATACATAATTTCTATCTCGGATTTACCAAGAGAGCCTTAGTTCAGCTTCTTGTTTCTCTCCTTACCTGCGGTTTCGGCGCTCCTATCATGCAGATCTGGGGTCTTATCGAGGGTATATTCTATCTAATTGGTAAATATAATGTGGATGCCAACGGCAATCCTCTGTCTGAATGATATTTTTGGGGCGCCTTTTTGGTGCCCTTCCATTATGAAAGGGTGAATTGAAAATGAAAAAATGGCAGATTGCGCTTTCCTCATGCTTTTGGGGTACAGCGAACGAAGAGAACCTTAAGATAATGTTTAAGGAATGTGCCGAGGGAGGCATAAAAGCAGTTGAAATAAGCACCGGAGATCTTCATATTGCCGAAGCTCTGGACTGGGATATGATAAAGAGTCTCGCAGATGAAAACGGCATTGAGATCTGGTCTTATCATATTCCCTTTGCTCCCTTTCATAAGATAGATCCTTGCTTTGAGGATGAGGAAAAGCGACAGGAAACCGTTAAGATATTTACCGAGCTGGCGGAAAAGGCCGCAAAGGTCGGAGTGAAGAATTTTGTTATCCACCCAAGCGGAGAACCAAATCCCGATGATAGACGTTCTTTAAGAATTGCACAGTCAAAGAAGAGCTTTGCCGAAATGGCAGAGAGCTTTGCAAAATTCGGAGGCAGACCTCTTGTTGAAGATCTTCCCCGAAGCTGTCTCGGAAACTGCTCTGAGGATATTGCCGAAATAATCTCAGCAGATGAGCGCATCGGTGTGATTTTTGACACAAATCACCTTTTGAAGCAGGATAATATTGAATTTATCAAGGCTGTGGGCAACAGGATAGTGTCAACTCATGTTTCGGATTACGATTTCACCGACGAAAAACATCTTCTGCCCGGCGAAGGAAAGATCGATTGGCCCGCGCTAATGCACGCCCTTGATGAAGTCGGCTATGAAGATCCGATACTATATGAGCTCTCCCGAAACACAACAGACGTGATAGCGAGAAGCTCTCCTCTCACATACGGGGATATGATAAAAAATCATTCCGAGCTGATGAATTTTACAGCTCCGACACCGCATGATATTTATAAGGGATAAATATAAGCCCCGAGGTTGCAAAATAGCCTCGGGGCTTTATTATTCACAATTGATCGGGCAGGGAACAGTAACTCTTATCCTATCGATTTTTCATGATCCTCGGCAAATCTTACGGCTGCCATTGCGTCCTTTGCGTAAAAATCCGCGCCGATCATATCAGCATATTCCTTTGTCAGAACTGCGCCGCCCACTACTATTTTTACCTTCGGGGTTCTCTCACGGATAAGCCCAATAGTGTCTGCCATGGCGGGAACGGTCGTTGTCATAAGCGAGCTGAGACCCACAAGGGGTGCTTTAAGTCTTTCTACTGTTTCAGCTATGGTCTCGGGCGGTACATCCTTTCCAAGATCTATGACCTCAAAGCCATAGTTTTCAAGAAGAAGCTTTACGATATTCTTTCCTATATCGTGGATATCGCCATGCACCGTTGCAATAACGACTTTACATCTCGTACTCCGCTTTCCTCCGTTTTCCGCGGACTGCATTTGCTGTTTTATCTTTTCGAAAGCTGCCTTTGCCGCTTCCGCGCTCATAAGAAGCTGGGGAAGATAGACTGTTTTTGCTTCAAAGCCCTTACCGACGATATCGAGGGCAGGGATGACCTCGTTTGAAACGATATCAAGGGGTGCTTCCTTATCCAGCATAGCCGCTGTAAGCTCACCGGCTTTTTCGGCAAGTCCTTTAATAATAGCATTTTTCAGCGGTGAACCACCGTCGCTCATGGGTGAAGCCTCGGCTGCCGCCATGGCTGTCACCGAGGGAGCAACGCTCGCAAATTTTTCGGAAAAAGCAATATATTCCGAAAAATTTTCATCCATGGAATGCAGGGCTTTATATGCATGGTAAACGCGCATCATATCTATGGAATAGGGATTCATGATCGCCGCCGAAAGACCGCGGTCAAGGGCTGTGGCAAAGAACACGCTGTTTACAGCGTCTCTTGCAGGCAGACCGAAGGAGACATTTGAGATGCCAAGCGAAGAATTGAATCCGTTTTCCGCAAGCAGACGCACTGTTTTAAGTGTCGCTTCAGCCGCGCCCGCGTCGGCACTGATAGCCATTGCAAGGGGATCGAAGATCAGATCCTTTTTCTCTATTCCGTATTCCTTTGCCGCAGAATAGATCTTCTCGGCGATAGCATATCTGCCTTCCGCAGTATTCGGAATACCGTTTTCATCAAGGGTCAGCGCAACTATAAAACCGCCGTACTTTTTCGCCAAGGGAAAGACTGCCTTCATGCTTTCTTCCTTACCGCTTACCGAATTTATCATCGCTTTGCCGTTATAGAGGCGAAGAGCTCTCTCCATTGCCAAAGGATCTGCTGTATCGATCTGAAGGGGTAGGTCAATTATCGCCTGAAGCTCTGTTACCGCGCTCTCCAGCATTTCGCTCTCGCATATCTCGGGCAGACCGACATTCACATCAAGGATCTGAACACCAAAGTCCTTTTGCTTAAGCCCTTCCTCAAGGATATACCCCATATCATTTTCAACAAGCGCCTGTTTGAAGCGTTTTTTACCCGTGGGATTGATCCTCTCTCCGATAAGGATCGGTGATTTTCCGAAATCAACGGCATGGGTATAGGAGGAAACGCAGGAAATATTCTTTTCTTCAATAGCTACAGGGGTAATATCAGCGGTTTTTTCCACTACCGCCTCGATATATTCCGGAGTAGTACCACAGCAACCTCCCGCAAGGCGGACACCTTCTTTTATAAGCTCCGTAACAGTAAGAGCAAATCCATCCGGATCTATGTCATAGACCGTTTTTCCGTTTTCAAATTTAGGCAGACCAGCATTGGGCTTAAGGAGCACCGGCACGGATGCGCGCTTTAAATATCTGCGGACTATAGGCGCTAATTTGTCGGGGCCGAGAGAGCAGTTTACGCCAATGGCATCCGCTCCCATACCCTCAAGCATTGCGACCATGGCTTCGGGAGAAGCACCCGTCATCAGCTTTCCGTCCTCGCCATAGGCATTTGAGACGAAAACAGGAAGGTCGCAATTCTCCTTCGCCGCAAGAAGTGCGGCTTTTGTCTCATAGCTATCATTCATCGTTTCAATAAATATAAGATCAACGCCATATTTCGCGCCAAGGCGGACTGCCTCGGCAAAAGCACTGACTGAGTCCTCAAAATCAAGATCTCCATAGGGCTTCAGAAGCTTTCCCAGAGGTCCAATATCGAGAGCGATGAATTTTTTTCTCCTTGAAATACTGCTTTCGGCAGCATTCCTTGCATTTTTCACAGCCGCGCAAATGATTTTTTCCAGTTCCTCTGAATCGAATTTCAGAGGGTTTGCGCCGAAGGTATTTGTGCAAACTATGTTGCTTCCCGCGTCAAAATATGCGCGGTGTATGCTTTCGATAAGCTCGGGACGGCTGATGTTCAGCCTCTCGGGAAGCTCTCCCGCGCCAAGTCCTGCTGACTGGAGCAGAGTTCCCATTCCGCCGTCAAGATATGTAATATTGCTCCTTATAAATTCGGTAACTTTCATGCTTTATCACTCTTTCTGTTTTTTCTGTGCATTTTTTGTCTGTATTCAGTGGCGGTCAAGCCATAATACTTTTTAAAGGTCTTCATAAAATGGATCTCGTCCTTATAGCCCGATAGCTCTGAAATTTCTCTGACGGAAATATTGCTTTCTGCCAAAAGCTTTGCCGCATGCTGCATTCTGATCTGTATCAGATACCTCAGCGGTGTTATATCATATTCTTCCTTGAATGCTTTGCAGAGCGCGGAATGGCTTATATAAAGCAAGCTGCAAAGGGTCTCAACGGAAAAATCGCTTCGGGCAAAATTTGTATCGAGAAAACGCGCGGCTTCATCGGCGCAATTTTTGGTTAATTGATCATTGCTTTCATTTTCGCAGAATTCACCCACGATGGTATAGAAGGCGGATCTCGCCTTATATTCATTGATGTTCCCTCTTTCTGCATCCATCATCATATCAAGCAGATCTGATTCCAGCTTTTTATATTCCTTTACATTTCTTATGGGATTATCAAGAGAAAATCCCATGCTTTCTCCGAGCTGCTTTGCCTGATTTCCACTGAAATAAAACCAAACATATTTCCATCTATTATCCTCATCGGGATAATACATCAGATCCTCGCTTGGAGGCAGAAAGAATATTTGCTTCTCAGTGATATGGAATTCCTTACCGTTAAGATACAGATTTCCGCTTCCCTCAAAAACATAATGAAGGGTATACCCAAGCTGACGGTGTATCCATTTGATGGGCTTTATATAGTCAAAATTATTATATCCTATATTGTGGATATAAATATCGGTATCATTATGGTACGGGAATTTTTTTATAAGCTCTGCCTTGTTTTTTGTATCAAAAATTTTCATTTTTTCACCTCTCCCCATGAGATGCTTACATAATCATCCCTATTATATCACATTTTTGCAAAAAAACACAGTTTTTTGGGTAAAAAATTACATTTACTTTTCAGATAAAATACGTTATAATATGCTTGACTGAAAAAATTTACAAAAAAATCAAAATTTATCAAAAAGGAATGCAACATTATGGAAAAAATCAAGCTTGGAGTTGTAGGTCTCGGAAGCCGCGGAAATATGCTTCTCTACTACAACATTGTTAACCTTCAGGAATACTATACTGTCACGGCTCTCTGCGATGTTTATGAGGACAGGATCGAGGATGCCGCAAAGATCGTTACAGAGAACGGAATGGCAGAGCCCTTCCGCACGACCGATTACAATGAACTCGTTAAAAGAGATGACGTTGAGGCAGTGCTCATTGCCTGCGCTTGGGAATATCATGTTCCCGTTGCCTGCGCGGCAATGAAGGCGGGCAAAGCAGTTGCCCTTGAGGTTGGAGGTGCTTACAGCGTTGAAGACTGCTTCCTTCTCGTCCGCACACAGGAGGAGACCGGAGTGCCCTTCATGTTCATGGAGAACTGCTGCTATGATAAGTGTGAGCTTCTTGCCACAGCTATGGCGAGAAAGGGACTTTTCGGCGAGATCGTTCATTGCTCGGGTTCTTATTCCCATGATCTTCGCGAGGAGGTAACACGCGGAAAGGAAAACCGCCATTACCGCCTGCGCAATTATCTGAACCGCAACTGCGAAAATTATCCTACCCATGAGCTGGGCCCCATCGCAAAGCTTCTTGATATCAACCGCGGAAACCGAATGGTCTCTCTCGTTTCGGTTGCTTCAAAGTCTGCAGGTATGGAGGCTTATGTTGAGGCTCATAAGGATACTATGAATCCCGATCTTATCGGTGTTGATTTCAAGCAGGGTGATATCGTTAATACTATAATCACCTGCGCAAACGGCGAGACCATTCTCCTCAGGCTTGACACCAGTCTGCCCAGATTCTATTCCCGTGATTTTACCGTCCGCGGAACAAAGGGCTTCTATGAGCAAGCTACCAATCTCGTCTTTATCGAGAAGGAAGGCGAGCCTGAAATATTCGATCCGCTTCCCGCTTATCAAAAGCTAATAAACAGCGGCAAGCAATATGAGGAGGAATATTTGCCTGATATCTGGAAGAATATCACCGAGGAGCAGGTAAAGAGCGGACACGGCGGTATGGATTCTCTCGAATTCGTGGAATTTGCCAAGGCTCTGCGCTCAGGCGGTGAAATGCCTATCGATGTTTATGACGCCGCATCCTGGATGGTCATTTCCGTTCTTTCCGAGCAATCTATTGCGCAGGGCGGAGCACCCATGGCTATTCCTGATTTCACCGGCGGCAAATGGCTGATCAGAGAAAGAAAAGACGTTGTGGAATTCTAACATAACATAAAAAGGAGCAGGTTCTTCTGCTCCTTTTATCATTTTTGGATGTTTCCCGTGAAACATCCTTTTATTCATAATTACTGTGGGTTGGAAACATCATCGGTTTCTTCGGGAACGGTGGAAACCATTTTTCCGTTCTCAAAGAGACCTGTATAGGTTCTGCCCGAGGGCCAGGTGTAAGTTCCTTCACCGTTCAGAGTATTATCCTTGAAATGACCTGTGTAGCTCTCGCCGTTTGCCCAGTTATAAGTTCCGTAACCGCTACGCTGGTCATTCTCATATTCACCTGTGTAAATATCGCCGTTGGCAAAGGTGAAGGTTCCGTTTCCGCTCTTAACACCGTTTACATAGGTTCCGTCATAGCTGGAGCCGTCAGACCAATAGGAAAATCCCGCACCGTTACGCTGATCGTCCTTGAAAAGACCTGTATAATAGGATCCGTCAGCCCATGTATAGGTTCCGTAGCCGGATTTAAGTCCGTTTACAAGCTCACCTTCATAGCTATCGCCGTTGGCAAAGACAAATTTTCCGCTTCCTGTTATAATATCACTGTCGAAAACGCCGCTATAAACATCGCCATTGGCATATTTCATCTCACCTTCACCATCGCGGAGCAGGTGAGCGATATCCCCTGTATATACCGAACCGTCGGAATAGGTAAGAGTATTATTCTTCTTATCGAGCTTCGCGGTAAGTCCGCCGGGATAATATACAGTTCCCGAATAAGGCTCGCCGCCCTCGGTCTTTCCGAAGAATTTGATCTCATCCCCCTGTGCGGTGTCTTCTCTTACCAGTCTTATTCCGCTCACAAGAAGTGCTCCCACTATAACTACGGCACATACCAGGGCGATTATGAAGATAGTCAGAAGTGTTGATAATGCAGTTTTGCGGCGTCTCGGTCTGCGCCTTGTTGTCTGCACGGTTTGATCTTCATGATTCATGTTATTTTCCTCCAAAATAAGACTGATTTTACATAGTCTTGTCGATAAGGGTTATAAACCAGGGAACAAGAGTAAAAAGAATTGCCGCGGCAATAATGCAGAAAATTACAGTTATGGTGAATCCGCCTATTCCGCTTCCTTTCTCAGAGAAAAGATCAACCATATCCTTGACCCTATCCTCATGGATATAATATCTGTCGGTTTCGGGATGGGGAATATAGTCACTTATTACGGGCTTTTTCTTCGTTTTTTCATTTGTGCTGTTTTCAATGAGCTCGCGCATCTTTTCATTGTGCCCGTCTCTCTCAACACAGCCAAGCATTCTCTTAAGAGTACCGTTTTTAAGCGAATAAACTATCATTTTTGAGCCCGAAAGACCAAGCGAGGAAAGTGTTTTTGCTCTTTCCGGATCGGTTGCGCCCTGCTTTGCAAGCTCACGTACCATCTTTCCGAGAACTTTGCGTTTATAGATCATCACAGCCGACGCAAGTATAAGCCCGAAAACAACGGCGAGGATTATCATGCGATATGTAACGACCTGATTTCCAAAGGAAAAATTCTCATATTGCATATCCGATCCGCCATAGAGAAGCTCGGTGAAAAAATTCTTTATGGCCGAGCCGAAGCCTTCCTCTGCGACAGTGGTTTCGGCGGAAAGTAAACGGTTTGTCAGCATATTATTTTATTATGTCAACGCCCATATAGCGGCGGAGAGCTTCGGGAACCGTAATAGAGCCGTCTTCATTCTGGTAATTTTCGAGAATAGCGGCAACTGTACGGCCTACTGCAACGCCCGAACCATTAAGAGTATGAACGAGACGGGGCTTTTCGCCGGGAGCGGGTCTATATTTGATATTTGCACGGCGCGCCTGATAGTCCTCGAAATCCGAGCAGGAGCTGATCTCAACATATCTGTCGTAAGAGGGCATATAGACCTCAATATCGTATGTCTTTGCGCTGGAGAAACCGAGATCGCCTGTGGAAAGGCAAACTACGCGGTAGGGAAGTCCGAGACCTGCAAGAACGCGCTCAGCGTCGTTTGTGAGCTTTTCAAGCTCTTCATAGGAGGTTTCGGGGGTGGTAAATTTTACCAATTCTACCTTATTGAACTGATGCTGACGGATAAGACCTCTTGTGTCACGTCCCGCACTTCCTGCCTCTGCGCGGAAGCAAGCGGAATAAGCACAATAGGAGATGGGAAGATCAGCAGCATCAAGGATCTCATCGCGGTGCATATTTGTTACGGGAACCTCCGCTGTGGGGATAAGAAAGCAATCATTATTTGCAACTCTGAAGGCATCCTCCTCAAATTTAGGAAGCTGACCTGTGCCGCGCATAGAATCGCGGTTTACCATAAAGGGAGGGAATATCTCCGTATAGCCATGCTCTGTATGTGTATCAAGATAGTAAGAAATTATAGCTCTTTCAAGCTTTGCTCCAAGTCCTCTGTAGAAATGGAAACGGGGGCCGGATACCTTTGCGGCGGTCTCTGGATCGAGAATACCAAGCTCCTTGCCGAGATCCCAGTGAGCCTTAGGCTCGAAATCAAACTTGCGGACCTCGCCTACTCTGCGAAGCTCTATATTATCGCTGTCGTCAGCGCCTGTCTGAACACTTGCACTTGGAACATTGGGAATAGCGAGAAGAAGATCGCGGATGCGCGCGTCGATAGCGTCGATACGGTCGGTATCCTCTTTGACCTTCTCGGAAAGTGCCTTCATCTCTGCAAAGATCGGAGCAACGTCCTTGCCCTCCTTCTTCATCATGGGAACCTGCTTTGAGATCTTATTCTGCTCAGCCTTCTTTGCCTCGGTATCGGCAATGAGGGCTCTGCGCTCGCCGTCAAGAACGATAAGCTCATCGATCTCTGCGCTGTAATCCTTCTGTCTTGTTTTAAGTCTTTCCTTTACATATTCTGTGTTTTCTTTAATAAATCTGATGTCAAGCATTTTATTTTCCTCTCGATTTGAAATTTTCTTTTAATTTATTTAATTATCATCAAAAAGATCATCTCCGCAGAGCTTGCGAAGGATCTCTTCAAGGTCTCCGTTATCTATATAAGCAAGTTCAACCGTCTTTTTCTTTGGGTCATTATGTATCTTGACCCTTCTTCCGAGCATTGACATGCTCTTTCTTTCAAGCTCACGCAGATATATTCCCGTCTGCTCGCTTTCCTTCGTTTCTTTTTCCTCAATCTTAGCCTGAGACCGGCCGCTTTCGGCATTCAGCCTCTTGACCGATGCCTCTATCTCGCGCACTGAAAGTCCGCGCATATAGATCTTATTTGCCAAAGGAATGATATCCTCGGGATTTTTTAAGGAAAGAAGGGCTCTGGCATGCCCTGTGCTGATCTTTCCTTCCTTCAGCATTTCAAGAACCTCATCCGGGAGCTCCAGCAGACGCATCATGTTTGTAATAGTAGGTCTGCTCTTTCCCACCTGGGAAGCCACCTGCTCCTGTGTAAGATCAAATCTCTCTATAAGATCTCTATAGCCCAGTGCTTCTTCAAGAGGATTAAGATCCTGCCTCTGTACATTTTCTATTATTGCCACCTGTGCGGCCTTAAGATCATCTCCATCAAAAATAACCACGGGTATTTCTGTGAGTCCTGCCATTTTTGAGGCTCTCCAGCGTCTTTCTCCTGCGATTATCTCATAATAGCCCTGCATATCGCGGCTTTCTTTAACAATTATAGGCTGAAGCACACCGTGGGATGCGATGGAATCTGCCAGCTGCTTCAGGCTCTCTTCTTCAAAGGTCTTTCTGGGCTGATTTTTTCTCGGTTCTATCGAGGAGATACGGAGAGTTGTAACGCTTTCGCTTTTGCTTTCCGTCATATTATCGTCAAGAACATCGAAAAAATCTCTTCCGAGACCGCTTTGTCTTCTTGCCATTATTTTAAACCTACCTCCCTTTAAATTCTCTCCATCAGTTCCTTCGCAACCTCAAGATATTCTCCCGTTCCCTTTGAAAGCTTATCATGATAATAAACGGGCATTCCAAAGCCCGGAGCCTCGGAAAGACGGACATTTCTCGAAACGGCGGTTTTAAACAGCTTATCCGAATAATGCTTCTTAAGCTCGGAGATAACCTGCATTGAAAGAACCAATCTTCCATTATACATCGTTACAAGGATTCCGCATACAAAGAGAGACGGATTATATTTCTGCTTGATCTTACCGATGGTTATCATCAGCTGTGAGAGACCTTCAAGGGCATAAAACTCACATTGCATGGGGATTATTACTCCGTCAGCCGCCACAAGGGCATTAAGAGTGAGCATTCCGAGAGAAGGAGGACAATCGATAATTATGTAATCATATTCGTCCTTTATCGTGTCCAGCGCTTTTTTCATGCAGCTCTCACCCTTTTCTACCTGAAAAAGATCAAGCTCGCTTCCGGCAAGGCTGATATTAGCGGGGATCACAGAGAGATTCTGAAATTTTGTTTTTAGGACTGCATCGGAAGCGCTTATTCCGTCAAGCATGATCTCCGAGGTAGTATATTTAAGGGATTTTTTAGGGATCCCGACACCGCTGGTGGTATTTCCCTGGGGGTCAAGGTCAACGAGAAGAACCTTTTTTCCAAGGATACCGAGGGAAGCGGCAACATTGACGGCAGATGTTGTTTTACCGACACCGCCCTTTTGATTTGCAAATGTTATTATCTTTCCCATTTTATCCTCACCGTTTACATTTTCTCCTATATATTATATCACTTCCTTTCTCTCTTTTCAAGAGCATTTTGAATTATTAATTATTTATTTTAATTTGGAATGATATTTTATAAAATTTTCAAAAGAAATTTTCTTCATTTTACGCCTGTAAGAAACAAAACCGCTTGAAATTTTCATTCAATTTCCCGAAAAAATCCTTATTACCCGTCAAAGCCGAACATTTTTATCTTAGCTTTCGCAGGAAAATACATAAAAAACACCTGCAAAATACGAGCGTTTCGGCAGAAAAACTATGGTAAAATCATGACACAGAAAAATTTAGAAAGGAATTAAAGCAAAATGACGAAAAATTATGAGGACCTGCGGGAAAATAACGAAAGCTATGAAAAAATGATGGAGATGCTGGAAGAGACTGAAAAGAGAACTGCCGAAAAATTCTGTACCGAAGCCGTTATCCCTGACAGGGAGATCTATGAGACAGCCTTTGCAGAAAGCAGACAGATAGGAAACGAATGGAGACCCGATGCAAGATCTCTTTCGCGCAAGGAGATATACCGCCGCAAAGCCGAGGACAGACTAAATGCGGACGGCGCAAATGTGGTAAATATTGATATAACAGCCATCAGACCCAACCGTTCTCAGCCAAGAGCGCATTTTGAATCTAATGCCACCATAAGACTTGCAGATTCTATAAGGAGATACGGTATTCTTCAGCCCCTTACTGTCAGACTAATTTATAAAGAAAACGACTCAGCCGATGAGCCAAAATTCGAAATAATTGCAGGTGAAAGACGCTTTAGAGCGGCAAAAATGCTTGGAATGAAGAGTGTTCCTTGCATAATGATAACGGCGGATGATAAAAAATCGGCAGAGCTCGCCCTGATAGAAAATCTTTTAAGAGAGGATCTGAACATATTTGAGACGGCACGAGCAATAAAGAAATTGATAGATAATTTTAAGCTGACACAGGAGGAGGTTGCAAAAAAGCTTTCGATGAGCCAATCTGCAGTTGCCAATAAGCTGAGACTTCTGCGCTATACAGAGGAAGAGGAAAAATTGATACTCGAAAATCACCTTACAGAGAGACATGCAAGGGCACTTTTGAAATTACCTGAACCTCGGGATAGGATAAAAGCAATAAATGTGGTTATAAGAGCTCATATGAATGTTAATGCCACAGAAGCTTATATTGAAAAGCTTTTAGAAGAAGATATTACAGAATGTGAAAGCAATAATATGCGAAAAATTCCTATAATAAAGGATATAAGATTATTTTATAACAGTCTCGATCGCGCATTGGAGATAGTTAAATCTGCAGGAGTTGAAATTTCATCAAAGAAAAGGGAAGATGATAACGGCGTTACCATTGAAATCAATATACCTCATCCAAGACGGGCAGGATGATGTTTCACGTGGAACATTTTATCCTTTGAAGTCGAATAATGTTTCACGTGAAACATAAAAACCGCTCATGAGAGCGGTTTTTTCTTTATCTGGGCATATGGACGCGGATATTTTGGAGATGTCTTTGCTGTTTTTCGAATAGTTATAAGAGTTCTTTCTGCATCTTTTTCATCTCCGAGTGTCTTATCTATCAATTTTAATTTTTCTATTGATTCAATCTTACCGCCAAGCTTAATGATGCCGGATCTCGATGCATTAAGCTCCTCATCGGCGGTTTTTGATTTAAGTGCAATAAATCTTCCGTTTAATTTTACGAATGGAAGGCAAAGCTCAGAAAGCACAGGGAGCGCGGCAACTGCGCGGGCACATACTACATCGAATTTTTCTCTGTATTCTCCTCCAACAGCAGATAGATCCTCTGCTCTGCCGCTGATAGCTGTTAGATTCTCAAGACCAATCTTTTTTGCAGTCTCATTTACATAAGCTATCTTTTTTGCAGTGCTGTCTATTCCGATGATGGTTATATCAGGTCTTACTATTGCAAGAGGAAAAGAAGGAAATCCTCCGCCGCATCCCACATCACATATTTTTGATCCGCTCTCAATGAAAGCAGACAGCATCAGAAGAGAGTCGGCATAATGACGCGCAATTACAGCATCTATATCCGTTATGGCGGTTATATTCATTTTTTCATTAGTCTCGAGCATTATCTCGGTAAGACTATAGAATTTTTCTAAAATTTCATCCGTCAAATAGTGAGAAAGCGAGTTTTCTTCAAAAATTGCCCTTACTTTGGTAAAAAATTTTTCTTTTTCCTTCATATTATTATATACCCTTAATTTTTATCAATTTTCTTTTCAAATAAAATTTTAAAAATCAGTCAGATGTACATCGGGGATGATTCTATTTAAAAGTAAATAAATGTCATTTTATTCCAAGATAGATAAGAAGAACGGAAATATCGGCAGGACTTACTCCGCTTATTCTTGAAGCCTGACCGACCGTCATCGGTCTCTGCTTTGTAAGCTTCTGGCATGCCTCGATTCGCAGACCCTTAACTTTTGAATAGTCAATATCCTCAGGGAGTATTTTTTCTTCCAGAGCTTCATGGCGGCGAACCTCGGCGAGCTGTTTTTTTATATATCCCTCATATTTGATAGAGACCTCAACAGTAGTTCTGACCGCTCTGGGCAAAGAAGGACGGTTTCTGTCTATTTCCTCAAGGCTCTCGTATGTAACAGCAGGTCTGCGGAGAAGATCCGCCATTGAAACTCCGCTGTGGACAGGTGTTTCACCTATTTTTTCAAGAAAAGCACTTGCATATGAAGGAGAAAGATTGAGATGCTCCAGCCTCTTTATCTCGTCTTCTATCATTTGCTTTTTTTCAAGAAATTTTTTATATTTTTCTTCCGATACAAGTCCGCATTCGTATCCTGTTTTAGTGAGACGAAGATCCGCATTATCCTGACGGAGCAGAAGTCTGTATTCTGAGCGTGAGGTCATCATGCGGTAAGGCTCGTTTGTTCCTTTTGTAACAAGATCGTCAACGAGAGTTCCAAGATACGATCCGCTTCGGGGGAGTATCAAAGGATCTTTGCCTCTAATACGAAGAGAAGCATTAAGACCTGCCAAAAGACCCTGTGCGGCGGCTTCCTCGTATCCCGATGTACCGTTAAACTGTCCTGCGCCGTAAAGCCCTTCTATATTTTTAAATTCAAGTGTGGGATGGAGCCCCAGCGGATCACAGCAATCATATTCGATAGCATAGGCATAGCGCATGACCTCAGCTTTTTCGAATCCCTTAAGCGAATGGATCATCTTCATCTGAACATCGGTGGGCATCGATGTTGAAAATCCCTGAAGATACATCTCCTCGGTATCCTCACCCATAGGTTCAACAAAAAGCTGGTGTCTTTCCTTATCCGCAAAGCGAACTATCTTATCCTCAATTGAAGGACAATAGCGAGGACCTGTACCGTGGATCTGCCCAGAATACATCGCACTTCGATTGATGTTTTCTTTGATAATTTCATGAGTTTTCTTTGTTGTATAAACAATGTGACAGGGGATCTGCTTCAGTGAATCAAGCTCGGTCTCACCTGTCGAGGAAGAATAAGGAGTTATAGGCTCTTCTCCCTGCTGTTCTTCGAGAATATCAAGATCTATTGTGTTTCTTTTTATACGCGCGGGAGTTCCTGTTTTAAAGCGCATAAGCTTTATCCCGTGGTCGCTGAGAGATTTTGAAAGCCCCTTTGAGGGAAGGAGACCATCGGGTCCCGCTTCATAATTTGTATGACCAACAAAAATGCGGCTTTCAAGAAATGTTCCTGAGCATATTATAGCCGCATCGACCTTCCAAACCTCACCGAGACGTGTTTTAACGGCTACAATTTTTTGCTTATCAGAATTGATCTTTTCTGTTATTATTTCTGTTATTTCAGCTTGTATAAGACGCAAATCATCGGTCATTTCCAGAGTGTGCTTCATTAATGCCTGATATTTACGTCTGTCAGCTTGAATTCTCTTTGAATGAACAGCCGCACCCTTTCCGAGATTAAGAGTTCTGCTCTGGAGAGTTACCAGATCCGCGGCTCTCCCCATCTCACCGCCAAGGGCATCTATCTCATATACCAAGTGGCCCTTTCCCGTTCCTCCGATAGAAGGATTGCAAGGCATATTAGCCACAGCATCAAGCGACATTGTGAAAAGAACCGTATCAATACCCGTTCTCGCACAGGCAAGTGCCGCTTCAACGCCGGCATGACCTGCTCCTATAACAGCTACCTGAGTATAATTTTCAATTATTTCATTTTCAGCAGAATAGTTTTCTTTTTCACTAAAAATCATTTTTATTTTTCTCTCTTAAAAATCAGACAATTATTGTTATTTTTCGGTTTTATATTTTGAGCTTCCTATAGAATCAGCATAAGCCTTTGCCGCCTGCTCGGTCTTATTTTCACCGAAGCGGTAATAGATATTATTTTTTATATCATTTGGCAAATACTGTTGATTCACATAATGGTTATTATATTCATGAGGATATTTATATCCCTTGAAAAGAGGACTTTGAAGATGCTTAGGACATTCAACTCCATAGCCTGCATTTACATCAGCCTCAGCCGCGGCAAGAGCCATATAAGCTGAATTTGATTTTGGTGCGGTGGAAAGCATGAGAGCCGCATTAATAAGAGGTATCCTTCCCTCGGGAAGACCAAGCTCAATGGCGGATTCACAGCATGAACGGGTTATCACAGCCGCCATAGGATAAGCAAGTCCTATATCCTCACTGGCTATAACCTGAAGCCTTCGGCATAGAGATAGAAGTTCTCCTGCCTTTACCAGCTTTGCAACATAAAATGCGGTTGCATCGGGATCTGAACCTCTTATAGATTTTTGGAGACAGGAAAGCAGATCATAATGAGTATCATCATTAAAGCTTCCGTTTACGGGATTGAATGAATCAACGTCCTCTTTGGTCAGATTCTTCTCGGAAGCGTAAAATGCATTTTCAAGGACAACTATTGCGTGTCTTACATCTCCTTGAGTTATTTTTGCAATATATGTAAGAGTTTCATCTGTGACAGTTTTGTTTTCTTTTGTAATTTCAAGAAGATAATTAAAGGCACGGCGGAGTGCAGGCACACATTCCTCTGCCTTTACCGGCTTGAATTCAAAAAGAGATGAACGAGAAATAATTGCATTATAAACATAAAAATAAGGATTTTCGGTAGTTGATGCAATCAGAGTTATCCTTCCGTCCTCAATATATTCAAGAAGTGACTGCTGCTGCTTACGGTTAAAATACTGTATCTCATCAAGATAAAGCAGTATTCCACCGCTTCCGAAAACATTATTTGTCTCGTTTGCTATATCCTTAACGTCCTGAAGAGAAGCAGTAGTTGCATTGAGACGGTGAAATACCATTCCGCTCTGCGCGGCAATGATAGATGCCGCTGTGGTCTTGCCCGTGCCGGGAGGTCCAAAGAATATCATATTGTTTATCCGTCCGCTCTCTACCATACGCCTGACAACACCGCGTTCGCCGAAAAGATGCTTTTGTCCTACGATATCATCAAAGCTTTTCGGACGGAGCACGTCCGCTATCTGAGTGTTTCTCATTTCTGCCTCCCTTGTTTTTTCTCTATAAATGATATTATAACAAAAATACGCCGAGATGTAAAGATAAAATTAAAAAATATGTTTAAATACTTGCAATAAATATAATTACATGATATAATATATATAATTTATAGATTTTAACTTTACAAAAAATATAAAAATTCAAGAAAGGGAGAAAATAATGTTCACATTAGATGACATCAGAGAGATCTGGAAAAGCGTTAAAAATGATTTTGAAACCGATTTTAATATTGCACCGTCTACCGCCGATCTTTGGTTTGGCGATCTAACTGTCGATTCTGTTGAAGACGGAAAAATAACTCTTGCCAGTGCTTCCGAATATAAAACTAAATTTATTAAAAATAAATATATGGGTATGATTGCCGAAGGCTTTGAAAATCACCTCGGTATAAGACCCGAAATCGAAGTATACTTCCCCGGAGATAAAAAAACAGAAGAAAACACTGAAACTGAAAATAAAGAAACACCCGAAGAAATAAAAAAAGAAAATCCCGAAAAGAAGATACCAAAATCAACCATGCTTCCGACCGTTAATTTTGAATATACCTTTGATAACTTCATCGAAGGAAGCTCAAATACCTTTGCAAGAGCTGCTTGCTGGGCTGTTGCTAAGAATGTTGTTGAAGCTGAAGAGGGTAATACGGCTTCTCAGTATAATCCTCTTTTCCTTTACGGTCCCAGCGGTATAGGTAAGACCCATCTTATGTATGCAATTACAAATAAGATCAGAAGCGAAAAGCCTAATGCAACCATCATGTACATAAAGGGTGAGGACTTTACTAATCAGCTTATCGACAGCCTTGCCGTTCAGGGAATGGCTCAGTTCCGCGAAAAATACCGCCAGTGCGACATTCTCATGATCGATGATATTCAATTCATCGGAAGTAAGGTTGCAACACAGGAAGAGTTTTTTCACACTTTCAACGCACTTTACGAAAATGAGAAGCAGATAATAATGACTTCAGACCGTTCTCCGAGAGAGATACCAGATCTTGAAAAACGTCTCGTAGGAAGATTTGAGATGGGTCTGCTTGCAGATATACAGCCTCCCGATCTCGAGCTTCGCATCGCTATAATCAAGAAAAAGGCGGAACAGGGAAATATTACTATTCCGGATGATGTACTTACCTTCCTTGCGGAAAATCTGAGATCAAATATCAGACAGATAGAAGGGGCTATAAAGAAGATCAGCGCCCTCAGCTTCCTTTCGGGCAAAAATATAACGATAGATCTTGCAAAAAGCCTGCTCCATGAGCTTCTCGGAGGAGCCGAGCCCGTAAGTGTTACGGTAGATAAGATATTCCTTTCTATCTACAAAAAATACGGCTTTACAAAGGAAGAGCTTACAGGCGCAAGAAGAACAAAGGAGCTTGCTCTTGCAAGGCACATTACTATATATTTGATACGTCAGATAACGGAAATGTCACTTCCAAATATCGGCAAGATATTTAACAGAGACCATTCAACCGTAATGTCCTCTATCGATATCATCGAAAAGAAGATAAATACAGACAATATGCTTTCCATCGAGATATCCGAGCTAATCAAGGAAATAGAAACAGGAAACATATAAAAACAAATTATTATTTGTTTTTTCTCTCAAGATCGAAAAACTATGATATCAACAATCTTTCCTTATGAAATACATAATATTTTCAACATCTTATCAAAATTAATCAACAGTTTGAACATTTTGTTTTACCACATATTAAAAAACTGTTGAGATTAATTTGAAAACTCTTAAAATTCCAATAATTTCATAGGTTTTATTTTTCCACAGACAAAATATTAATTTTTTTTAAAAAACTTTTTTCAACAGACTTTTCAACATCAAAATAAAAAATTTCCACAAAATCCACATATTTTTAAACATCAAAAATTTCCACATATAACCGATTTTTTATCCTCTTTGACCAAAAGAAATGTTTAAAATCAAGATCTCATACTTTTCCACATTCAACAAGTAACTTTTCTCTTACAAACAAACATATTTCCGAACATAAAAATTTAATCGGAAATTATCATGTTTTTTGATAAAACTCATATAATTCAAAGCATTTGGAATTGAAAAAATCAACGAAATAGGAATTTCCACATTTTCCACAGTACCTAATAATATCATTACTTTTCTATTCTTTCTATTCATGCTGTTCTTTCTATCGCATGCGCAAAAATTCATCTAAAGAAGGAGAAATAATAAAATGAAAATAATTTTTTACAGATCTAAAGCGGCAAGCGCTATCGCTCCGCTTATGGCAACTGCCGTAAACCGTTCAACTCTCGCGGCTGTAGAGGGTATACTTATCGAAGCAAAAGCTCCGGATACAGTCATCCTTACCACCTATGATCTCGAAAAAGGTATGAGGACTACGGTCGAAGCCGAGGTTATTGAAGAAGGATATTTTGTTGTTAACGCTCAAAAATTCAATCAGGCACTCCATGTTATGGACAGCGATAAGATAACTCTCACAGTTGATGAAAAATTCAGAGCTACCATTACCAGCGGAAGAGCTAATATCAGTATGAATGCCCTTGACGGCGAGGATTTTCCCGCTGTTCCTTCTCTTAAGAGCGAAATGGGATTCTTTATACATCAGTCGGTCCTTCGCAAGATGCTTCTTAAAACTACCTATGCTATGGGTACGGTCGATCAGAGACAGGTACTTAACGGATGCTTCGTTCATGTTGAAGATGATTCTATCATAATAGTTGCCTGCGATGGCTTCAAGCTGGCTACCTGCCGCAGAAAGGCTGATATTAAAAAGGGTAATGAAGAGGACAGATATATCAGTTATTCCTTTATATTGCCTGTAAAGACTGTTGCAGAGGTAAATAAGCTTCTTTCTGATGATGAGGATGCCATAACAAGGATCTACCTTATGAGAAAGCATATAGTTTTTGAGATAGGTAATATCATATTCTTCTCCAGACTTATAGAGGGAGAATACGTTGACTATGAACGCCTTATTATTTCAACTCATAAGATAACACTTGAAGCAGATAAGGACGAGCTTATGTCTGCTCTTGAGCGTGCGGCACTTATAACCGAAGAAAAGATAGCCGGAAGCGTTCGCTCTCATGTTAAGCTGAATGTTACAAATGAATATCTTGAGGTGTCTGCAAATTCCACAAACGGCAGCTCTTATGATGAGGTCAAGATCGATCATACAGGTGAAGATGTAGTTATTGCATTCAATAACAGATATCTAATGGATTCGATCCGTTCCTGCGATACCGAGAAGGTCAGATTCTCTATCTCATCTCCCCTGACAGGAATGAATATCGAGCCTGTCGGCGAGGACGAGGGTGTTGAAGAGCTCTATATGCTCCAGCCCATAAGAATGAAGGACTAAAATAATTTACCGCCGAAATCGAGGTTTTTTCTATGATCTGCAACTATATAAAACTGAAAAATTACAGAAATATAGAAGAAGCCGAGGTGTTTTTTGAAAACGGTGTGAATGTCCTTATTGGAGATAATGCTCAGGGAAAGACGAATCTTCTTGAAGGGATCTATACCTTCGCTCTCGGAAAAAGCTTCAGAGGAGCAAAGGAAGCGGATGTTATAAAATTCGGAGAGAATGAATCTTTGAGCATGATCGGATTTACAACAAATTCGAGAAGTGATATTCAGACGCTTAAAATAAGACTTCGCAAGGGCAGCCGCCGTCAGATAGAAATGAACGGTGTAAGGCTTGAAAGGCTTTCGGAGATGATAGGCTCATTCAGAGCAGTGCTTTTTTGCCCCGAGCATCTTTCTCTAATAAAAGAAGGACCTTCCATGAGGCGTAATTATCTCGATGTTGCCATATCTCAGTTCAGACCTGTTTATTTACGGTCTCTGCAGCGTTATCATGCGATACTTGAGCAGAGAAATAAGCTGATAAAGAATGCCGAGGATGATAGAGTGACCCTTGATGCTACGATAGGTCTTTGGTCTGAGCAGCTTGCTCATGAAGCGGCGGTCATAGCTAATTTTCGTTCAAAATATGTGAAAAAAGTCGGCGAAGAGGTTGCAAAATACTTCGAAAAAATGACGGGAATGAGCGAGAAGGTAGAGATGCAGTATATAGGCTCTTCAAAACAGACAGAAGAAGAATACGGCGATATAAAGGCGATTGAAAATAGATATCTTCAGCTATTAACAGAAAATATTGACCGCGAGATCGGTGCTTCTTCAACTCTTTGGGGTATTCACAAGGATGATATAGAGATACTTATAAACGGAAAGAGTGCAAGAATGTTCGGTTCTCAGGGGCAGCAGAGATCATTGGCTCTTGCCATGAAGCTGGCAGAAGGGGATATATGCTTCTCTGAGACCGGTGACAGACCCGTTCTTCTGCTTGATGACGTACTGAGCGAGCTTGATGAAAAGAGAAGAAAATTTCTGCTTTCAAATGTCCGTGACAGGCAGGTTATAATAACAACCTGCGAAAAAACAGATTTTGGAGAAGCAAAAAGAATAAATGTTGAAGGCGGAAAATATTCTGTTTAAAATGGTAAAATAGTATGATAATTATCTTAATATTTATTATTATTGCTTTGATTATCGCGGCTCTCTTTAAAAGCTGATATATAAAGGAAGAAAAAATATGTATTTGCATGTCGGAAATAATAAGAATATCAGAGAAAAGAATATTATCGGAATTTTTGATACGGATAATGCAAGTATGTCTGCCGAAACAAGAAAATATCTGGTAGATGCTGAAAAGGAAGGTTTTCTTGAAGCGGCGTCGGAGGAGCTTCCTAAGTCTTTTATAGTTTATTCCGACCATGAAAGCGATTTTGCTGACAGGGGAAAATTCAAGATCTGCTTCTCTCAGCTCTCTTCGGTATCTCTTATAGGCAGACTTAAGAATTATTATGAATGATTAAATGGTAAAAAAGTATAAAATAAAGAAAAATTAAATTTTCTATTACATATAAAAAACGAACAGACAAACTGAAAGGATAAACAAATGCAAAACAACGAAAATCACGTTTATGACGAAAGCCAAATACAGGTGCTGGAGGGCCTTGAAGCGGTCAGAAAGCGTCCCGGTATGTACATTGGCTCTACCTCAGAGAGAGGAC
>JAFTXK010000083.1 GCA_017461635.1 Clostridia bacterium
AACGCCAGCACCGTATTGATGAAGCAAGGTTTTACAAGAAAATACGTATGTATTTCCTTGAGGACGGCAGAATGCAACTTGCTAAATACAATGTTCGTTCTAACGATATCCCTAAATCTTGCCTTAAATATCTCTCCACCAATGAAGTCTTGGCATACTATTTAGCTATTATGTAAGGCAATTAGGGCGAAAGCAAAGCTTTGCTTTCGCCTAAATCCCATTATATATTTTGGTGCGTTGTCAAGGTAGTTTTGTAAACTTTTCGCTTCTCGAAAACTTTACAATCTCCACCTTGACAAGTATTTCTGTAAAAATTGTCACCTATCATTGACAATTCAACAAAAAATAATTCAAAAAATTCCAAAAAAGCCTTGACAAATGGGAAAAGAAATGTTATAATAATACGCCGCTTATCAGAGGGCTTTTTTAAGTATGTCATTTTGGCATCGCCCTGCGTAGCGAGTCTTATAAAGAAAGAGAGGTGCTTTTCGTGTTTGCAATTATTGAAACCGGCGGAAAGCAGTACAAGGTTAACGAGGGCGACATCATTTTCGTTGAGAAGCTCGATGTTAACGAAGGCGAAACTGTTACTTTTGATAAAGTAATGGCATTATCTACCGGAGATGACTTCAAGGTCGGCGCTCCCACAGTTGAGGGTGCAAAGGTTGAGGCTAATGTCGTTAAGAACGGCAAGGGCAAGAAGATCTATGTCCTGAAGTACAAGGCTAAGAAGAACGAGAAGAAGAAGATCGGTCACAGACAGCCCTACACAAAGGTTCAGATCACAAAGATCTGCGGCTAAGAATAGGCTATGACGAAAATCGTTTTTTATCGAAGCGGCGGAGTTTTCTACGGCTTTGAGGAACAGGGGCATACAGGCTTTGGCGAGGAAGGGAATGATATTCTCTGTGCCGCGCTTTCGGCTATGACGATGCTTATTATCAACTCTATTGAAATTGCTTATGCGTCGGATGTTGAATATGAGATCGACGAGAAGACCACAGATATTCGCGTAAGATGCCGCGCGGCTCTTCCTCAGTTTGAGGATGACGAGCGCAAGCGTTATGCGGTTTCGGGCATTTTCACAGCATATTATTATCAGCTTAATGATATGCTTGAGGAGTATTACGATTTTCTCGATGTAACGGTCAAGGATATTGACTATCAGTAATTCGTTTTTCTAAGGATGCGGCTTTGCCGCTAAACGCAAAAAATATGGAGGTAGGAATAATGTTAAGACTCAGTTTACAGTTCTTTGCTCATAAAAAGGGTGTTGGTTCTACAAAGAACGGTCGTGACAGCGAATCCAAGAGACTTGGTGTTAAGAAGTCCGACGGTCAGCCCGTAAAGGCAGGCAACATCATTATCAGACAGAGAGGTACAGCAGTACATCCCGGTAACAATGTTGGTATCGGCAAGGATGATACACTCTTTGCTCTCATCGATGGTAAGGTTAAGTTCGAGCAGAAAACAAAGGCTAAGAAGCAGGTAAGCGTTTACGCTGACTGATTTGCTTTCTTTCGGCATAAGGACGTTCCGTTTTCGGGGCGTCCTTTTGTTATATTATAAAAAATTTCGAAGAATTCAAAAATGAATATCAGGGCGAGCTTTGGCTATGAGCCGAAACGGTTTTTGGGCAGTTTTAACCATTTTATGATAAAAATTTCACATAATCTTTTCAATATAATTTTACAAAACCGATTTACAAATGTCGTTTTTTGTGATATAATTATTGATGGCGTGGTATGGATGCCTTTTTGCCGCGCAATTCGAATGTCTTTAAAATTTTTATCATATAAAGGAGACAATCATGGAAAACAAGATTTTGGTAGAAACTTCTGCCAGACACATCCACTTGACCGATGCTCATGTTGAGGCTCTCTTCGGCGCGGGTCACACTCTCACAAAGAAGAAGGATCTCAGCCAGCCCGGTCAGTATGCTTGCGAAGAGAAGGTTGAGGTTGTGGGAGCTAAGGGCTCTCTTAAGATGAGCGTTCTCGGTCCTACAAGACCCGATTCGCAGGTTGAGCTTTCCTTCACAGACGCTCGTACCCTCGGCGTAACTGCTCCCGTCAGAGAGAGCGGCGATATCGCTGGTACTCCCGGCATCACCCTTCGCGGTCCTGCAGGTGAGGTTACTCTCGATAATGGCGTTATCATCGCAAAGCGTCATATCCACATCACTCCCGAGGATGCTTCCGCTCTCGGCGTTGCCGATAAAGAGATCGTAAAGGTAAAGATCGACGGCACAGGCAGAGCAACTATCTTTGACGATGTTGTTATCCGTGTTAAGGACACCTTTGCAACAGCTATGCATATCGATACAGACGAGTGCAATGCCGCTGCTGCTTTCGGCGTAGTTTACGGCGAGATCGTTAAGTAATTTTAGTCAGTAATTAAATTTTAAAGGAGAATAAACTATGAGTAATGTAAGCGAATGCCCTTACGCACAGAGCCTTGAGGTTCAGAACATGTGCACAGTTAAAAAGGGCTGCGATCACGGTCCTGCTCCCATCCCCGAAGAGGGCAAGTGGGTTCAGGCAAAGCAGATTACGGATATTTCCGCATACACCCACGGTGTGGGATGGTGCGCACCTCAGCAGGGCGCATGTAAGCTGTCCCTCAATGTAAAGAACGGCATCATCGAGGAAGCTCTCGTTGAGACCATCGGTTGCTCGGGTATGACTCACTCCGCGGCTATGGCTGCTGAAATTCTTCCCGGCAAGACACTTCTTGAAGCGCTCAACACAGACCTTGTTTGTGACGCTATCAACACAGCTATGCGTGAGCTCTTCCTCCAGATCGTTTACGGACGCAGCCAGTCTGCTTTCTCCGAGGGCGGTCTCGTTATCGGCGCAGGCATGGAAGACCTCGGTAAGGGTGAAAGATCCATGGTTGGTACAATGTACGGTACTAAGGAAAAGGGCGTAAGATACCTTGAAATGACAGAGGGCTACTGCACAAGAAT
>JAFTXK010000084.1 GCA_017461635.1 Clostridia bacterium
CCCGAGGGAGAAAAGCTCTCGGGCGGTGATATTCCGCTGAGCGTCTATCCCAGACCGCGGATGGTGAGAAGCTCCTATCTCTGCCTTAACGGAGAATGGGACTTCGGATGGGGCAAGTCCCCGAAATACGGCGAAAAAATTCTCGTTCCCTTCCCGCCCCAATCTCTTCTCTCGCGGATCGAAAAGAAGATATCTCAAAGCGATACTCTTTTTTATAAGCGAAGCTTCACTCTGCCGGAAAGCTTTTCCCGCGGCGAAAGGATCATCATCCACATCGGCGCGGCGGATCAGTATGCATCAGTATATCTTAACGGCAAAAGGCTGGGAGAGCACGAGGGCGGATATGAGTCCTTTTCATTTGATATAACCGAGCATCTTGAGCCAATAAATGAGCTGAAAATAACCGTCCGCGATGAGCTTGACAGCTTTGTTCTCCCTTACGGAAAGCAATGCGAAAAACGCGGCGGCATGTGGTATACCCCCTTTTCGGGAATTTGGCAGACGGTTTGGCTGGAAAGCGTTCCCGAAAACCATATTACAGGCGTTTCGGCAGACTGCGATACCGAATGTGCCATTATCAAGGTCACGGCATCGGGCAAAAATGACGGTGTTCTGATATTTGAAGGGGAAGAGATACCCTTGGCAGACGGCATGGCAAGGATCAAGCCTGCAGATCCTATTCTTTGGTCGCCTGAAAATCCCCATCTTTATTATTTTAAAGTGCGTTTGGGCAAGGATGAGATCAGCTCATATTTCGCTCTCAGAAAAATCGAATCAAGGGTCATAGCAGGCATCCCGCGCCTTTGTCTCAACGGCAAGCCCTATTTTTTCCACGGAGTTCTTGACCAGGGCTATTTCAGCGACGGAATATGTACCCCGGCAGATTCCGTCAGCTTCGAAAGAGACATAAAGCTGATGAAAGAAATGGGCTTCAACACTCTGCGGAAGCATATAAAGACCGAGCCGGAGCAATTCTATTATGACTGCGACCGCCTGGGCATGATAGTTTTCCAGGACATGATAAATAACGGTCCATATTCCTTTATCCGCGATACCGCTCTGCCAACGGTGGGACTGAAGTGCCTTCCCGACAAATTCATGCACAGGAATAAAAAGACGCGAGCCGCATTTGAAAGATCTGCCGTCCAAACGGTCATGCGGCTGAAAAATCATCCCTCGGTTTGTTATTTCACGATCTTTAATGAGGGCTGGGGGCAATTTGACAGCGAAAAAATGTATCATAAGATCAAGGCGATCGCGCCGAATCACATCATCGATACCGCTTCGGGATGGTTCAAGGGTGCTGAAAGCGATGTTGTCAGTCCTCATGTTTATTTTAAGCCCGTAAAAATAAAAAAGGCTGATAAGCCCATTGTTCTTTCAGAATTCGGCGGATATTCCCATTCGCCCGAGGGGCATGTTTTCAATCCCTACAAAACCTATGGATATAAGCTTTTCGAAAGCACAAAAGACCTTGAAAACGCTATTGTCGGGCTCTATGAAAAAGAGATAATTCCTGCCGTTAAAAACGGGCTTTGCGGCGCGATCCTTACCCAGTTTTCGGATGTTGAGGACGAAACAAACGGACTTGTGACTTATGACAGAAAATTGGTCAAGGTCTCGAAAGGAAGAATGCAAAGGATCGCCGAAAAATTATATAAGGAAATTGAAAAATGATAGGACAGAAGGTGGCTCACAAAAAGTGAGCCACCTTTTAAACAAGATAATACAATATTCCGTAAACCTGATCGTAATCATCCTCGGTCAGCAGAACCTTTCCGTTTTTATCCACTATTTCAAATTCGCTGTTGTGGTGATGATCCCAGGCAATAATATATCCGTCGCTGTATGAAGAATAATTTGTATATGCACTCTTTACCATTTTCTTTCCCTCTGTATTTATCAGATAAAAATCACAGATACAGGGAAAATTCCAGCATTTATCCGGCGGATCATTACTGATTGTAGCATAGCCGTATTTATCGAAGCTATAGGCTTGAGCATATTGGAGAGTTATAGAGTAATTTCCGTCTTTGTCAATATAACCGTACTTTCCGTCTATACTTACACATGCAAGTCCGCAGGGGGCAAAATCCTCAGCGGTATCGAATTTAGGCTTGATCAGAAAATACCCTTCTGTATCGATGTATCCCCATTTGCTTCCAAGCTTAACCCTGGCAATTCCCTCCTCCGTAAAGGAAGACGCATCATCGAATACGGGTTCAATATAATATTTTCCCTTTTCATTTATATATCCCCATTTGCCCTCATATTTAACTGCCGCATAGCCGCAGAAAAAAGCTGAAGCTCTTTCATATACCGCTTCGGTCAGCTTTTTTTCGCTTGGTTTCTTATAACCGTATTTATCCCCCTCGCGGTATATTTCAAAATCCTTTTTCTCTTCGGCATCGGTCTCTTCCGGGGCTTTTATTTTTTCACCCTTTGTATTAATATAATAGGATTCATCGCCTTCGGTAACATAGGCACAGCCATTCTCAAAGGGCTTGGTATATCGAAATTTCGGTTCAACTATGTATTCACCGCCTATATCAATATATCCGTAAAGAATATCTCCATTGCTGTCACGCTCACCTACCTCGGCAATGCCGTATTCATTAAAGTCGCATGCACTTGCGAATTTCAGATCAATAACAAGGCTGAAGCTTTCATCAATATAGCCCCATTTATCTCCCTTTCGAACAGCAAGGAGCCCTTGATTAAACAACGTGACATCATTAGTATCATTTTCCTCGACCTGCTCACCGCAAGACACGCACAAAAGCGTCAAAGCGATGAAAAGGGATAATAAAAACAGGTTTTTTCTCATAAAAAACGCTCCTTTCATGTTCTATATATTGTTTTCTATCGATCTTCTTTAATTTTATTATACAGTATTTGCTTTTGTTTGTCAACATTTTGAAAACAGCAAGGGTCGGCTTCAGCCGACCCTTTTATCGTTTTATCATGCAATTACCAAGAGGTAACTCTTGTAAATTCCCATGCGCCGTTATTATTTATTATATAATATATCCTTGCCTGTGCTCCGTAGGCCTTCTGAGTTGTAACGCCGTCTTCTCTGAGGGCGGTATCATCATTGCTTTGTGCCGCAATATAATAGAAACCGTTGCCGAGAGAGATACAGCCGTTATCTCCCTGAAGTGCGGTATTGATACCGCAGATCCTTGCGGCATAACCCGTATCGCCATAGGCTATGGCATCATGATTATCGATATTCCCCTTTTCGCAAACGCATTTGAGCGTTGCATGCCAGCCAATAAGCCTTTCACCTCTGTTTCCGTCATTATCAAGGTCATTTATATCTGTATAATTTTCTGCGTACTCCATGGCGATCCTGTAATGCTCGCTATCCTGGGGAACGCTCTGACCAACCTCAACTACGTCCATATAAAGCTTCTTCGAGCCATCGATAACGGTGAGGCTGTCCTTTGGATATTCGTTGGTTTCCTTTGATCTTCCGTATGTCCAGAGCAGGTAATCGCCCGTGGTCTTATCATAGCAGATGACCTGAGTACCGTAAGTATGATATCCGCAATAAACATACATATTATATTTGATATCGATAGTAGTGTCATCATCATTTGTAACTCTCTCATAGGTCATAGGCAGGAGGTTTTCCTCTGTGATATCATCAAAATCGAATATCATTATCTGCTGATTATCATCGTCATAGCGGTAAGTATCATAAGAGCCTTGGGTCCGCACGGCAATGATATAATCCTCATCATCATTCACTTCCACATCCTCTGTGAGAACGGTGCCCGCCTTATAGACTGTTCCGTCAGAAGCCGTTATATCCTCATCCGTCTTATAGCCTGCGGGAAGAATATAGCCGCCGCCGGGAAGCTTACCGACAGTAATACCGTCAATACCGCCGCCGCCAAAGCGTGCCACAGCTTTTCCATCGGAATTGGTAAAGGTTCTGTCAATTGAAAGCTCTGCGATATTTAAACCGTAAAGCAGAGGATCCTCTTCGCTATCCTGAATATAACCATTATCAAAAACGCTGTCGTCAAGCACTCCGATATATCTCTTATGCTTACTGAGAGAGGTTTTGCTGATTCCGAGACCGATATAGATCTTCCCCTCATGCCAATAAAGGTTTCCGATATGAGTGGAAAGGGATATCATCTCATCCGATACCTTATAAACTCCCACCTCTTCGCCCTGCTGATTTACCTTAACTATAATACCGGTGAAGGAAAAATAAATATTGCCCTCATCATCCATGGTCATGCCTTGCAGATGCTGTGCGCCATAGATCTCGCTGCCCTCATTATCTGCATATCTTGTATAGCGGTTGGGAGTTGCGACTGTGGGAACATATTTTGCGCTGAGATTATCGGTATCTTTATATACAAAGGTTTCGGGAAAAATGACCTTGCCGTCCGATATGAAATTTTCGATAAAATAATTCACCGCGTTATATGTTGCAATATCGGAAAGACCCAGGATCACAATATCCTTGCCAGAGACCGTGACAACATAATCAAGATTGTTTTCCAGAAGAGCCGCGGCTTCATCTGCGGCGGTGCGGTCTGCCTTGCCTATGATGATCTCCGCCCCCGATGCCGCGCCCGAATCGGTTGCAACGCTGAGCCTTGCGCCCGTTTCTGCGGCAATGGCGCTCTGAAGAATGGTCAGCAACTTTTTTACCATTTCGCTTGCGCCTTCAGAACGGATAATAGTCCATTCTTTAATATCCAAGGTGCTTTCAACCGTTTCGGCTGCGGTTTCCGCATTTGTTTCGGCAACTGTATCCGCAACTGTATCGGCAATCGTTTCGGTTAAGGTATCTGTGTCCTTCACTGTGTCTTTACCCTCTCCGCAAGAGCAAAGAATAAGCAAAAGGGAAAGTAAAAGGCAAAGGATAAGTAATGCTTTTTTCATTTTGTGTTCTCCTCGAATAATAATTTGCAATAGTAACATTACTGTCACAAACAATCCCTCAGTCACGGCGAATGAAAAAATCACTCTAATTTTAGTTATTTCGCCGTGACTGAGGGATTGTTTCCTGTGGTGAGTTACTTCTTCGCTAAATTATTGGCAACCTCTAAAAACTCAAAATAAATAAATAAATAAACAATAATTTAGAGTTTTTAGAGATGCCCTATTGCTAACATGTCTTAAAATATTATCATATATTCCGCCAAAGGGCTGTCGGAAAAGACAGCCCTTTGAAGAGATATAAAACTCAGGAATCTGATACTCTTACGAAAGACCAAGAACCGTGATAGCGGCTGATTCTATAAAGTCTCGCCTGTCCGCCGTAAGCGGTCTGCTCTGTTGTACCGTCTGTTTTGTACATTGTGGTATTACTCTGAGCCGCAACATAGAAATAGTCATTTCCAAGGCTGATACAGCCATTGTCACCAGCAAGACCGGGTCTTGCGCCGCAGTATTTGACAGCATGGCCGGTATCACCATAGACAACTTCCTCGTGGTTATCGAGATGAAGCTTACCGCATACGCACTTAAGCGTCATATGCCAGCCAAGCAGCTGCTCTGATGTATCACCGTCGTTATCCAGGTCCTTTTCATCGGTATAGTAGGTTGCCCATTCGCTGGCAGTATCATAATACTCGCCGGTCTCGGGAACGCTCTGACCAACCTCAACTACGTCCATATAAAGCTTCTTTGAGCCGTCAATAACATTAAAGTTATCATCCGGGAACTCATTGCAGCTGTCGGCTCTGTCATAAGGCCACAACTGTATATCGCCTGTGCCCTTATCATAGCAGATAACCTGACAGCCGTATTCATGATAACCGACATAAACGAACATATTGTACTTAATGCTGATGATATCTGCGTCATATTCGGAAGCAACTCTATCATAAGTCATGGGAGTGAGATTTTCGCCGTCAACGATATCGTCAAAATCAAATGCCATTATAATTTGATTATCGTCGTCATAGCGGTATTCATCATAAGAACCGATAGTTCTTACACCGAAGAGATAGTATTCTTCATCTGTGACTTCAAGATCCTCTGTAAGTTCTGTTCCTGCGGTATATACATTGCCGTCCGAGCCTGTTACATCCTCCTTCAGAGTATAGCCTGCGGGAAGGATATAACCCTTGCCAGGAAGCTGACCGACTGTGATACCGTCGATACCGCCGCCGCCAAATTTGGCATGAGCCACTCCATCGGCAGAAGTAAAGGTTTTGTTATAAGAAATATCTTCAATGCAAACAGCCTTCATCAAAGGAGCAGAATCGCTGTCCTGAACATACCCGCCGTAATCCTCAAATACACTTTCATCAAGAACGCCGATATATCTCTTACCGCCGGATACCTCTGTTTTACTGATTCCGAGACCGATATAGATCTTGCCCTCATGCCAGTATATATTACCGATATGCATGGAAAGCTTTGATATCCATTCGGAAGCCGACTTATAAACGCCTACCTCTTCGCCTGCCTGATTGACCTTAACGATCATATTTGTAAGCGAGAAGTAAATATTTCCTTCATCGTCCATAGTCATACCCTGGAGATGCTGAGCACCGTATTTCTGAGAAGCATCGGGGGTTTGATATCTGGGATAACGGTTGGGAGTGGTTACTGTAGCGGCATAATCGATAGATTCGCTGTATTCGGGAACTTCAGTGCCCTGATCGGCAATCGTAACCGCCAATGTCTCGCCGAGAATATAGGTATCGGCAGGAATAAGTGCTTCTGCCGCCGCGATGATCTCATCTGTAATAGCAACACCCTTCTCGCTGCGGACAAAGGGGATATAGGTCTCGCTATCCGAATACTCACGAACGAGAGTAACCGTAACACCCTCATAGCCATTGAGTGCTGTTTCCCTGATGGAGGTGTCCGCACCCTGAAGCAGAGTATTCCATACAGCCTTTTCATCAATATTTGCACTAAGAATGCCTATCTTATCGGAATTCAGACACATATCAAGGGTCACATCATAGAGATTAAAGAAGATCTGACCGTCTTTTGTGGCATAATTTGCATAGAGAACATAGTCATAACCGTCAGCATCGGTATATACCACATATGCGCATGAATAGATATCTCTCTTGTGATTTGCACTGTATTTTACAACCGAACCTGCAAAGTCAACATGCTCGCCCTTAACTGTGGTTTTAAGAACCTTTCCGTATTTTTCGCCTTCATCCGTGATCTGATATACCGGAATCTTTTTGATGGATGTTGCCTCAGAGACATAATTACCGTTTCTGAGCTTGATATCAACTCCGCCCCATACATCATATTCGGATGCGGAGGTAAGCACAACGCCATATTCCTTAAGGGTATATCCAAGTGCTTCAATATTATCATTCTTCTTTTCGTCAAAGGAGAAGATAGCGCGCAGACCGTTATAGGAATTATAACGGATCTCAAAGCCCATTGCCGAGATAGAGCCGTTTATATTCTTTACGGTATATACAAGTGAACTGAGCGCAGAGGAAACCGCATCGCTCGTAACATGCAGAACAAGACCGTCATTTGCGGGGAATGTTTCAGCAGTTGCCGAAGAAAGATCGAAATTCGGCTTTTCGATCACGATCTTTGTCAGCTTATCGCAGCCGTAAAATGCATTTGTACCGATTCCGCCGAATCCCTCGGTGATAACGATATCGGTAAGATTCTTACAGCCATAGAACATATTGTTCGCAATAATTATTGCCGCATTATCAGATGATTGTCTTGTAAGCTCTGAGGGCATGATAACCTTTTTGATAGATTCACATCCTGAGAACATTGAGGGCATATTATAGTCCTGCTTCTTCCAGAAGGAAAGGTCAATAACTCCGTCATAACTGTCATCCGAGCCATAGCTTACGGTAGTAAGCGAGGGACAATTCTGGAAAAGACCGTTAGTACCGCTACTGCTTATGGAAATTCTGTAAAGAGCTCTGGAGAAATGAATATGCTTAAGATTGGGAAGATTTGAGAAAGCGCAGTCCTGATGCTGAGCATATATCTGTGTGCCGCCAAAATTAACAACATAGATAGATTCGATAACATCGGTCCAAGTCGTCTTCCAATCCTGCCAAACAGTTGTATATTTATTCATGCTAAAATTAGAGCTGTTGCTTGCTGTCTCACCGGCAGATGGGGTAATGGTAAGCTTACCTTCTGTCTCATCTAAGAACCAACGGAACTGTACAGCACCAGTATTCGAATTTATAGCTGCGTCCTCACGGAGAAGCGAATTATCGCCTGTCATTTCCACGGTATAATACTTGTGAATGATGTTTTCGGCACTCGATGCGCGCAGTGCACCTGACGCGGTGCCGCTGGGGTAGGTATAAACCGTTACGGATGCGCTGTCTGCGCTGACCCAATCAAGCTCGCCCGAAATTGCGGCTGTCTTTGCAAGATAAACAGTAGGAGTTACAGATGCAAATGAACCTGCAAAGGTATCGGAAGCGAGTGTTGTTACCGTGCGAAGATCGATAATGCCCTCTCCTGCAAAGGAAGCATCATAATAATCGTTATAAAGAGCAACGGTATTAAGCAGGGGAAGGTAAGCAAAGCTCTTTGCCCCAAGGGTTGTCAGTGTAGAAGGGATAGCAACGGTATTGCAGGCAGGGAATATGGAGAAGAATGATTCCGCAATGTCTGTAATGCCCGTTGACTCATCGATAACGACTCTGGTAATCTTAGAAAGGTACTCGGCGGAAATATTATCAGCACTGAGAGTAGTACCGATTGTTTCGGTCGCCTTTGAGATGAGCATTGTATAGCCTGCCGCGCCGTCAACCGTATCGTGGTTTTCACGGAGCATATAAGCAAAGCCTGTGCCGTCAGCAAGAAGATTTCCGCTTATGGCGAGAACGGCCTTAGTTTTTTCATAACCGAAACCGTTTATGGTGTTATACTGTGCTTCCGAAGCGCAGATGATAACGAGGTCATCCTGATCCGGGAATGCTGTTTTATCTGCAATGGTCAGATCAGCGTTTGTAATTGTGATCTCGCGGAGATTTGTACAATTCGCAAAACCATTAGCTTCAATCTTAGTATAGTAAGAAGGAATAGAGATACTTGTAAGAGAAGTACAGCCGTCAAACATTCCCGAGAATACAGCGGGATCATAGCTGCTTGAGCTATCCTTCAAGGTTGCCGGGAATATGATCTTGGTGATGGAAGAGCACCCCTTGAACATCTCTGCCCAGCCTCCGCCTGAAAATTCATACCAGTTTGAAAGGTCGATAACATTATCTATGGTGTCATCTGTTCCAAAGCTGATAGTTGTCAGCTTTGGGCACTCTTCAAAGAGACCGTCGGTGCTTCCGCCCTTAAACTGGATATTGAGCTTTTTGGAAACGGGATATCCTGCCAAATGAATACTTTCAAGGTTTTTAAAATGATTAAAGGGAGATTCATAGTAACCGTTATTGATCTGAATCTTTCTTGTTCCCGCACCGGAAACAACGATCCGCTTAACCGCATCTCTCCATGTCTGTTTCCAAGGCTTGATCTCATTAATTGTATAGCCTCGCCAAAGGAAATCACCTGTATAGCCTTCGCCGGGTGAATATGTGAGTACTCCGGTCTTATCATCAAAGGTCCAATCAAAGGTATTTGCGCCTGAACTTGAATTGATTGCCGATCCGCTTCTCACAAGGCTTTCATCCCCTGTCTGATCAACTGTCAGATAAGAGAACGCCACGTTGTTAGCTCTGAAATATGTTGCAGGAGAGCTCGTAGGATATGTGTAATAAGCTGCAACAGTATCTGAAGCAAACCAAGAGAAGGCTTCGAAGGGCGCTTCAAGGCTCTTGCCCATATAAACGCTTACCTCAGCAGCAGCGGAAGAGCCGCTGAAGGTATCGTCAGCCGCCGAGGTAATACCCAGCAGGTTGATAATGCCTGCGCCTGCTGTGCTGTCCTCGGAATACGCTGTGTAATCAACGACGGTCGTCAGATTTTTCATATTTGCAAAGGAAGCCGCGCCCAACTCTGCTAGAGTTGAAGGGATAACAACGGTATCAGCAATAAAGCCGTCAAAGAAATTATCCGCAATAGCTGTGATGCCGCTGTCCTCTGTGATAATAACAGTATTTACCACGCCATTAAGACTGAGCTCAAGATCGGTAGAAAGGGTCGTCAGTGAAGCATCGGTGTTATCTGCCTTTGTGATAGTCAGAACGCGGCTCTTAAGTTCATATGCATAGCCTGTGCCGTCAGAAAGGAAATTTCCGCTCATTTCGAGATTGACGGATTCATTTTCCAGATCGAGAGCATTGATGGCTGCCGCCTGCGCAACAGACGAGCAGTTGATAACGAGATTTTCGTTATCCGGAATCACCATTCCTTCGGGAATGGTAAGTTCAGGGTTTTCAAAGGTAATGCTCGTAAGACCCGTACAGCCTGTCAGTGCCGACGCAGATATAGTTGCAACATTAGCGGGGAACGTAATGCTTGTAAGTTTTTCACAATTGTAAAAAGCATTATCCTTCACCTCTACTGCCCATGTGGGTATTTCAACACTTTCAAGCGCGGTACACCCATAGAACATACCAACGTGTACATAAGGGTCAATTGAAGTCGGGAACACAACATTTTTTACAGAAGTACATTCTGCGAGAAGATATCTGGTATTATTAATTTTATTTTCTGTGTATGACTTGGGAAAATACAGTTGCGAAAGATTTACAAGATTCTCCACCTTATCTTGACCGGCACCGTAAACAGTCTTGAGATTGGGACAATTATAAAACATTGCGCCTTGTCTTATATAATCTTCACCACCGGCATAACTGTGCTCACCACTGCTCGTATTTATTCTTGCAATGCTTCCAAGATAAATTGTATGAACACTCAGCCAATTCGCAAATGGTGAACTATAGTGCTGCCATCCGACCTTGGTGAAATCATCTTCCACATAAATTATTTGTACCGCATTTGCATAATCAGGGTAATTAGCTTTCCACTCTGCAAGATCACCGTAGGTTTTTCCGCTTCCCTGTGTATACAAACGGCACTCGGAGTTTCCGCTGCTAAGAGAAAAAGTCAGCGTATAAGTGTCAGGATCATATGTCCAAGTGTATGGATAATCTCCGCCACTGTGACCGCCCGTAAGCCCGTCATCTACAGTTTCCGTAGATTCGGTTTCTGTAGATTCAGTTCCTGCCGCCTCGGTCTCTGCCGCAAAGACCGAAGCTGTAAATACGGTCATGCAGATAAGAGCCGCAAGAAGCACAAATAGAATTTTCCTTTTCATAATTATCCTCCATGATGTAATCTAAGGCTTTCGCCATTTTTTAGGGAAATATTCAGGATACGGTATATCCTGAGCAAATGGGTACCCATTTGCTTCTATTTAGCTATATTTTACTATATATCCCGGTATTTTTCAAGAAATTATGGTTATATTGTTAAAAACTTTGGTAATTAACATTTAATCCATCAAAATCGATGGCAAAAACCCCGTTTTTAAACCGTTTTTGTGCTCATTTTCACAAAATTTGTTACTTTTGTGAAAATCGTTAAAGACAAATTTTTGAATATTTTTTAAAATAGAGTTTTAAAAATAATTTATCAGTGAAATAAACGGCGGCGTTCTCTGCCGTTTATTTCACTGATAAATTATTGTTTGGCATTAAGTTTTGATTTTTGTGCGATACAAACTAAATATTGAGCGCAAAAAAGGACTGCCGAAGCAGTCCTAAATTTATTTTTCTGATGCCGTATTTGACGATATAATCCTTCTTATCAGAATATATTGCCGTCAGTTACCGCATTCGATGCTGATCTCATTGAATATCGTAAGAAGATCAGGCACTGTTGCCTTCTGCTTTTCCTCTCCCGCCTTATCGAGAATGACATTTCCTCTATGCATCATCACGAGCCTTGTGCCGTATTCAACCGCATAGCGCAGATTGTGAGTGACCATTATGGCTGTCAGCTTTTTCTGCTTTACTATCATATCCGTAAGCTCCATTATAGTCTCCGCGGTCTTGGGGTCAAGTGCCGCGGTATGCTCATCGAGTATGAGAAATCTCAGGGGGGTCATGGTTGCCATGAGAAGCGACATCGCCTGCCTCTGTCCGCCCGAAAGCGAACCCACAAGGGTATTCATCTTATCTTCGAGACCAAGTCCGAGCGGGGTCAGCATATCTTTGTAATAATCGATCCTTTTCTTGTCAACACCCATTCCGAGCCCGTATTTTTTTCCTTTGCCATCGGCAAGAGACATATTTTCAAGAATGGTGAGATCGGGACAGCTTCCCATTGAGGGATTCTGATAAACTCTGCCGATCTGCCCGTATCTTTTATATTCGGGCATAGCGGTGATATCCTTGCCATCAAGCAATATCTTGCCCTTTTCCACAGGGATCGAGCCGCAGATTATATTCAGAAGCGAGGTCTTTCCGCTTCCGTTTGACCCGACAACGCTTATAAATTCCCCGTCCTCGGCTTTGAAATTGAAATTTTCGAAAAGACAGGTCTCATTTATCTCGCCGGGGTTATAGATCTTTGTTATATCGATAAGTTCCAGCATTATTTCTTTACCCCCTGCGATTTTTTCTTCAGCGAAGTGCTTAAGATCAGTGCCAAAGTGAAGAGCAATGCCATTATCAGCTTATTATACGCGCTCGGCATTCCCAGCTTCTGCGCAAGGGTCAGGCAAGCCTGATATATTATAGCTCCGAAGATGACCTTTGTGGTGGGCTTCATAAAATGGACCTTGCGGAAAAGCGACAGGCCGATTATGAGCGAGGCAAGACCGATAACGACCATTCCGATACCCATGCTCTGATTTACATTTCCGCTTATCTGAGTATAAAGCGCGCCAGATACCGCCGCATAGCCGTTTCCGATGGCAAGACCGAGAATCTTGCTTTTGCCGGAATCGATGGAAAGGGTCGTAACAAAGCGGTCGTTATTGCCTGCCGCGCGGAGCAGAAGTCCGCATTTTGTCTTAAGAAAAAGATCCAGCAGGAGCTTAAAGAGCACCGCGATAAGGAAAAACAGAACAAGATCGCGCACGCCGATATTTTCGATTTTTGCGGGGATCAGATTCATCGGGAATGTATTATGAAGTGTGGGCGCGCGGCGTCCGAAGCTGATCGAGGACGCCGTCTCACCCGTAAAATCTCCGTTAAGTCCCGCACCCACAGCCACAAGATTTATCGAGATAAGGGCGGTGGAAACAAGGATTCCGCAAAGCAGAGGACGGATATTCATCTTGACATGAAGCACGCCCGTCACCGCGCCGAAGGCAAAGCCAACGATAAATGCGGCTATAAGAGCCAGCCATGCGTTTATATTGTTATAAACAAGAATACCGTATGTAACCGCTCCCGAAAGGAAGGTTCCCTCAACCGTAAGATCGGGAAAATCCAATATGGTGTAGGTTATATAATATCCCATTGCGATAAGGGAAAAAACAAATCCCGTTTCAAGAAAAACCTCTATGGTTGCAAGTGCGTATAACATGACAGTTCCTTTCGGATCTTAATAATTTGAATTTTATTCGCCTATAACGGCGGCATTTGCCAGTGCTTCGGGAAGGGTCATTCCGAGAGCTTCCAGAACTGCCGTGTTTACGATGGGGGTCGCATCGGAAATAGTGCGGACAGGCATTTTGGATGCATCGGCACCGCCGAGAACGTCAGCCGCCATCTCGCCCGTTACCTTTCCGAGAGCAACATAGTCGATGGAAACTGAAGCCAGACAGCCGTTCTTGACCTGCTCCTCCTCCGAGCCGTAAACGGGAATACCGTAATTTTCAGCGGCGGAGAGTACTACCGAAAGACTGTTTACAACATTATTATCGGTAAAATTATTGATGCAATCCACCCCGGAAGCAAGATCCTCGGCAGCCGCGGGAATATCCGCGGAATTCTGAACGGCCTTTGCAACAACCTCGATCTCTCTTTCGGCGCAAACCTCCTTGAAAACAGCAAGGTTTGAAACCGAATTATCCTCAGAGGAGGTATAAAGAATACCGATCTTCTTTACATCGGGCTGCATTGCCTCGATAAGGTCTACCTGTGCGTCAAGATCGAGAACATCGCTCGTTCCGGTGCAAAGATCACCGGGATTTTCGTTGCTTTCAACAAGACCTGCCGCCACAGGATCGGAAACCGCGCAGAAAATAACGGGAATGTCGGTATCCGCGGTTGCGGTATAAGCCGCCTTTGCCGCGGGAGTTGCGATAGCGATTATCATGTCATAATCGGAAGCGACCATATTTTTAGCAAAGTTTGTGCAATCGGAATCAGCGGAGTTTGCAGATCCTGTCTGGCGGTCCGCCTCATATTCAATGCCGGATTCCTCAAGAGCCGCGATAACGCCGTTATAGCAGTTATCAAGAGAAGGATGGCTCATATACTGAATGATGCCGATCTTAAGCTTACCGTCGGTATCATTTTTGCCGTCAGAGCTGTCGCCGCAAGAGCCGAGCATAAGAAGCGCAGATGCGGAAAGAATTACTGCAAGAATTATAGATATAAGTTTTTTCATTTTTATTTACCTCTTTTAAAATAATATTTTTGTGTTTGCAAAGCTGTGAATATTTCAGAAAAAAGAAATAAACCGCCATCGTCTGTCAAGTTTCATGATCATACCTCCGAAAACAAATAAAAATCCCGAGTATCTTAAAGATACTCGGGACGAATAATCAAAATCCGCGGTGCCACCCGAATGAAGCTCTATAATGAGCCCTCTCTGCGCATACAATCATATGCTTGCCCATGATAACGGGAGCCCCCGTCGAAGCCTACAGAGATGAAATCTCTTTCGGTTCGCCCTCGAAAGTCCATTCGCCGCACCGTTTTTACCGCGATCGCACCACCCGCGGCTCTCTTTGAAAAACTCAGTGAGGTTACTACTCTTCCTCATCGGTTTAGTGTAGTATAGCACACAAAATTCCATTTGTCAATAGCTTTTTAAAAATTTTTTCCGAAAATCATTTGCTGTATCTTGACGCATACAGCTTTTTAAGATATAATACTTTTGAGAGTACAGCAGGGATCACTTTACTATTTACTGTATTTAATTTTAAATCCTAAGTTATCAATCAATATGAACAGGAGAAGCACCATGGAACTTTTATGGCTCAAATACTTTTGCGATGCGGCACAAACAGAGAATTTCTCTGAGACGGCAAGGCATTATTTTGTTCCACCGTCAAATATTTCTCAGACAATAAAAAAGCTTGAAAAGGAGCTTGGCATTGAGCTTTTCGACCGCACAAAAAATAAGCTGACCCTAAGTACCGGCGGAAGGATCTATTACGAGGGGGTAAAACGAGCTTTAGACCAGCTCGAAAGCACAAAAGCGGCACTCTCGGACAGCACGGGGATCATCTCGGGCGAGCTTCGCCTCAAAGTATGTACAAACCGACGCATCGTTACAAAAGCCATAGAGCATTTCAGCGAGCTCTATCCCTCCGTATCATTCAGAATACGGCACGAGGGCGGTCAGGACAGCGATTTTGATATTATTATAACCGACACCGAGCTTGACAGCGACCGTTTTGAAAAAAAGCTTCTCATAAATGAAAAGGTAGGTCTTGCGCTCAATCGGAAAAATCCTCTTGCCGAAAAAGAAAATATCGAGCCTTGCGATCTTTCCTCGGAGCATTTTATAACTATGCATGAGGGTAGCAGCATGTACCGCCTTGCAAAGCGGATCTGCTCCCAAGCGGGCTTTGAACCGAATATCGCCATCTGCACTGATGACCCCTTATATATCAGAAAATATATTGAAATGGGGCTTGGCATCTCCATCTTCCCGATATTTTCATGGAAAGGGCAGTTTTCGGATGGCGTTATGCTGAAAAACATCGGAGATTTTCACAGAAAAACATATATTTACCACCCTAAAAACCGCTATATATCCCGTGCATCATCTGTCTTCAAGGAGCTCCTTTTTAAAATGGTGGAAAATGAGCTCTGAACAATGGCAGAAATCATTATCTATCATTCAAGAAGCATTCCGATGCCCTGCGCCAGAGAAGAAGCGTCGAGCATACCCATACCGTAAGCTACCATTTTGCCTTCGGCATCAATGAAGAAGGTCATGGGAATAGAGGATGCGCCATAGGCTATCGATCCTTCAAGCCCCGTATCGAAATACACAGGGAAGGTATAACCCGCCGATTCAATAAAGGACTTTGCCGTTTCAACAGTCTCCCTTGAACCGTCGGTAACATTCAGCATAATAAAGTTTATATCTTCGCCGTATTCCTTATATGCGCTCTCAAAATCAGGCATCTCGCTCTTACAGGGCGGACACCAGCTCGCCCAGAAATTCAGTATCACGGGTTTGCCACGAAAATCAGAGAGTTTAAAGCTGTTTCCCTCTCTATCCGCCATAGAGAAATCGGGCGCAAGCCCGTTATCCTCCGATTCGGTTTCGGCAGATGTTTCCGACGTATCTTCAGGTGCATCTGTTTCTCCGCCCGAAAGATCGACGGTAACGGTATCTCCAATCTCGTCCTGAACAGGCGTTTTAGTATCGCTTCCTCCCTGAGTTATGAGAGAATTCGGTTTATACCGATCGCCCAGACGCGCATAAAGAACCGAGGCAACAATAATTAAGATCACCAAAGCCGCTACAGCTATTATCAGCTTGATCTGTTGTTTTTTCATGCCTTCCTCCTTATGCAAGAAGAGTAAGAAATCTGCCGAGTACACCCGTCATCATCAGAATACCCACAAGGATCAGCAGAGAACCGCAAACAATATTTATTATCTTGTAATTACGTTTGATGAAATCAAAAGCATTTTTCAGGCTGTCGATAAGCAACGCGCTCGCCACAAAGGGAATTCCGAGACCGAGAGAATATGCAAGGAGCATAATTATCCCCTTCAGCGCCTGCCCCTCGCTTGAAGCCAGCATAAGTGCCGATCCGAGAAAAGCACCGACGCAGGGCGTCCAGCCAACCGAAAAGATCACTCCGAAAAGAAGCGAGCTGATAAACCCCTTTTTCTTTCCTATATTTCCGCCGCCAAAGCCGCGCATAAAGCTCAGATCAAATAATCCGAGATAGCTGAGTCCGAAAAATACCACAACAGCTCCCGTAACAATATCGAGAACGGTTCTGTATTTCACCAAAAACGATCCGAGAGTACCCGCAAGTGCTCCCATCAGTACAAAAACGGCGGTAAATCCCGTCACAAATCCCAGAGCTCCCGCAAGAGATCTCCTTTTTGAGCTTTCACCGCCGGCAAAATAGGAAATATAGATCGGTATCATGGGAAGCAGACAGGGAGAAATGAAGGTTATTATACCTTCAAGAAATGCGATAAAATAGGTCATATCAGCCTTCAAGCAGAGCCAGGACCTCAGACTTCGGACGCGCTCCGATGATCTTTCCCTCAGCCTTTCCGTTCTTTATAACGATAAGAGTCGGTATGCTCATGATCCCAAATGCCTGCGCCAGCTCGGCTTCATCATCAACATTCACCTTTCCCACAAGATACTGCGGATTCTCCTCCGCGATCTCGTCAACGATCGGTGACATCATACGGCAGGGGCCGCACCATGTTGCCCAAAAATCAAGCAGTACGGGCTTTTCGCTCTTCATAACCTCATTTTCAAAATTATCCTTTGTTACAGTTAATACAGACATAGTAAAATCCTCCTTTAATTATCCTTTTCTTTATAATAAAGCATGCAGTGACAGTAGCCCTCAAAATCGGGATCTGCCATCTGCTCCCGAAATTCACGGCAGATGCATTTAGTATCCTCGCTTCGCTCCATCCTGCAAGGGCAATAACCGTCCTTCGCCTTAAGCCCTTCCTTTATGGTGGCTACCATTTCCTTGTCCTCATTGAGACGTATCACATTATCACCGCCTTTCCTATTTAATATAACATAAAAACGCAAAAAATGCAAGAGGATATTTTGGGTATAAAATATCCTCTCTGCACATTTGCACAAGTCCGTTAAAAACGGACTTGTGCAAAATTTTGATGACTATTTTATTTAAGATTTGTTTTTTCAACGCTTTTTTGTTATATTATTTTCTTCTTATTCTTATTCCCATGAGAAAGCCCAATGCAAAGAAAATAACACATAAAATTATTAAAACTAATACCGTGACCCTGCCGTTGCCATTTGAAGCACCTGTATCTGCGGTATCGGACACAGACTTATCTGTGGATTCAGGGGAAATATCGGTCTCCACACTGCTCTCATCAAGGTCATCTGCCGATCCACTGCCGGATTCGGGCGATGCTTCTGTCTCATAGACCGAGGTACTGATGCCCAAGGTGCTCTGAATTCTGCTTTTCAGCTCCGCATCTTCAGTCTTGTTTGCGTAAACTCGTATTTCCTCTTCCATGGCAGATATCAAATTTCCGCACCAATATATCCCGCCGTGGTCGTAATCATAAGAAATATCCGTCTCGTCAAAACCGTCTTCTCGGTAATCAAGCCAAAGACTGTAATATTTATCCTGCGATATCAGTCCTTCGCTTTTCAGATAAGACATCTTATCGCCTTTTGATCTATCCGAAATATCATCCTCGGCACTGTAATCAAAGGGGTGCATACCCACAAGTATTTTTCCTGTGTATATAACCGTATCAAGATCATTTAATGCCTCATAGGTTATGTATTCATATTTCTCTCCTGTGCTGTCGATATATTCCCACCTTCTTGACAGAGGCTGACCGTTTTCGCCATAAAATGATGCCGATAAATGACCGTTGTCATAACTCGTTCTGACCTCAGCCACAGGTTCTATCTTAAATATAAATCCGTTTTTGGGGCGACCGGAGCTATCGCCATCGATTGAAATTCTCTCGGCTCCGTAACCGCTGGGAAGAGACTCTGTCACAAGCTCGCAGGTATAATAATCCCCTTCGGGGCGTTCAAAGGAAAAGTATCCGTCCTTATCGGTAAATATCGCAATCGGACGCGAGCCGTAATACCAGCCGTTCTCCCCCTGCTCATATGCACTTACCTCTATCTTCACATTAAGCAGATTGATATTTTTATCTGCTTTTACCTGACCCTCAATTATCTCTCCTGCAAAAGCGCTCACCGCCAAAAAACAGATCAAAGCCACAGGTATTAATATATATATAAGCCTAAAAATCGAGTGCTTCATAAATTATCCTCCTTATCGGCATTGATTTTTCAATATAAGAGCGATGCTGTAATAGAATAATCAATGGAAACATCTATTTCTTCAAACTCGCGAGGCACTATCTCATTCAGCTCCCAATCGTATATGCCCCAGCTTTCTTCATCTCCAACGATTATATATCCGTCGCTTCCTATAGCAATGCGGTCCATTTCGGGCGGAAATATCTCCTTTCCCTCTGAGTTCACAAGTCCGTATTCAGAATACCCCAAGCATCCATCGAAATATTCGGTTGTGGTGATAGCAAGTCCCATGCCGTAAAAGTAGGTCATCATATCATATTTAGGCTTGATCAAATAATTTCCTTCAAGATCGATAAATCCGCATTTTCCGTCTGCATAGACCTTAGCAAATCCGTTCCAAAAATCGCTTACATCCTCAAATTCGGGTTCAATTATAAAATATCCTTCATTATCGATAAAGCCCCATTTATTCCCCAATTTTACACGCGCAATACCGTTTTCCGCAAAATCATATGCATCATCAAAGCAAGGCTCGATATAGTATTCGCCATTCTTATCTATATAGCCCCATTTGCCGTCCATCTCAACTGCCGCGAGACCGAAAGAGAAGCTTTTAACTCCATCGAAGGTATAGTCAATGATGAGTTCCTCGCTTTTATTGATAAATCCAAATTTTCCATTCAGCTTTACTCCTGCAAGCTCCTCAGAAAAATCGTATGCATACTCATATTCAGGTTCTATAAGCACATCCCCCGAATAATCTATATATCCATATTTCCCCTCAAAAACAATAATGGCTATTCCATCCTCTTCAAATGAATAAATATCATCATATATAGCATCACAGCCGATATTACCGTCCTTATCAACAAAGCCTTTCTTTCCGTTAACAGTATATGTATAAGTCTTGTATTCCTCATGACGGTATGAGCAAAAGATATCTTCGATCTCAACATCAAGAATATCATTGCCGTTTTTGTCCTGTAGATAAGACGTTTCCTTATAACCTCCGCTGAATACGGATTGCTCGGGATGCCTTTCATATTGATTCCCCTCGGTATCAATTACATAACTAAAGCTTCCTGCTTTGACATATGCATATCCATCTTCATAAAATCTGAAGGACTTACTATAGCGCGGCTCGATTATCATCTCCCCGTCACGGTCAATAAATCCCCATCTTCCGTTCAGCTTGACGGAAGCGAAGCCGTTACTGAAGGGCTCTGCATTATCAAATCGTTGATCGGTTATAAAATCTCCGTTTGTATCAATATAACTCCACTTGTCTTCAATCCTCACGGGCGCGATGGCGTCCTTTGTAAAATTCTCCGCGCTGTCAAATTTAAAATCTATAACGGTCTTGCCCTTTTCATTTATAAATCCCCACTTACCGTCCTTTTTGGCGGCAATCAGACCGAATTTGAAAACTGCATCGCCATCATATTCGGCAGTTTTCTTCCCCCCGCATCCAAAGAAGCAAAAAAGGAGGATGCATGAAAGAAGGATCAAGATAAATAATGCAGATGGGTTCTTTAGAGTTCTCTTTTTCATAACATACCTCCGTTTATTCAGTTGTGTCTGCTGCAGCCCCTTGGCTGTATTTTTAATATATCATATATTTATGAATTGAGTATGAATTATTATCTCCGCGTTCATTATATAAACGAATGAAAAGAAAAATTCTCACACTTCCCGGATAAAATTTTGTGAGGAGCGCTCAACATATGATGCTCCTCACAAAATTATATAACATAGAAGAATATACAGAAAAATTGCAAAAGCGAACCGATAACGCAGAAGATATGGAAAACAGAATGCATATATCTGAATTTTCTGCCAAGACCGTAGATCACCGCGCCGATGGTATATGCAATACCTCCGAGAAGGAGAAAGGTCGTTCCCGCAAAGCCCAGCGCATCAGTAACCGTCTTCCATGAGAAAACAACGCACCAGCCCATGACGAGATAGCAGATCATGGAAAACACCTTATATTTTTCAAGATCGACTGCAGTCAAAGTAATTCCCAGTGCCGCCATTGCCCAGACAACTCCGAAAAGAGCCCAGCCCGTAACAGCACTCGCTTCTCTTACCGTGCAAAGCACTATGGGGGTATAAGTTCCCGCTATCAGCAGATAGACCGAGCAATGGTCGATAACTCTGAAGACCCTCTTTGCACCAAGCTTTGGGCTGAGCCCGTGATAGATGCTTGACATGGTATAGAGCACTATCATCATCGCGCCATAGATACTGCACCCCACAACGCCCCATGCATTGCCTCGGATCGCCGCGAATATAACGCAAAGCGCCGTTACCACAACTCCCACACCGCCGCCTACGATATGGCTGGTCATATTAAATATCTCTTCCCCATGGGTATATTTCGGGATCTCAATATATCTCTTCTCATTCATGTGCATAAAACTCCTTAATGTGGTTTTGTATACTACATTATATCACATTAATATTCAAATTAAAAGTATTTTTCGAAATTTATTTGTGAATTTTTTATATACAAGAAGAAAAAGGCGATAAACATATATAAAAAAACTGTTTTTTCTTGACATCATGGTATTTTCGGGGTAAAATTAACAGTGAAAAAACTTGAAAGGTATATTACTATGAAAAAAATTGCAATTATCACAGGCGCCTCCTCGGGAATGGGACGCAGCTTTGCTGTAAAGCTCGATGCTTCCCGCAGCTTTGATGAGATCTGGCTTATCGCGCGCCGACTTGACAAGCTTGAAGAGCTGGCAAAGGAGCTGAAAGCCCCGGCAAAATGTATCTCTCTCGACCTTACCGATCCCCTGTCCTATGAGGAATATAAAAAGCTTCTTGAAGCCGAAAAGCCTCAGGTGGATATTCTTGTTTGCGCCGCAGGCTTTGGCAAGTTCGGTACATTTACCGAAATGCCTCTCGAGCCTCAGCTCCGCATGGTGGATCTCAATGTGAAGGCTCTTGTGGCAATTACTTATGAAACTCTGCCTTATATGACGGCGGGCGGTCAGATCTATGAGCTTGATTCGCTCTCCTCTTTTCAGCCCGTGCCTTATATCAATGTTTATGGCTCAACAAAGGCATTTGTGCTCAGCTTTTCACGCGCACTCAATGTAGAGCTGGTCAAGCGCGGTATTCATGTTATGGCGGTTTCCCCCGGATGGGTCAAGACCGAGTTTTTTGACCATGCCGTTACCGATGATACTATCGTCTATTACAACCGCTATTATGAATCCGACGAGGTAGTCGACAGGGCACTGCGCGATATGAAGAAGGGCAAGGATCTCTCGATCTGCGGCTTCCCCGTACGCGCTCAGGTGTTCTTTACCAAGCTCTTGCCCCACCGCCTTATTATGAGAATCTGGTGCAAACAGCAAAAAAAGCCCTTTTGATTTCGCTTTGTGATCTTACATTAATATAATTTTGCTAAAAGAAAAGATATATAAAAGCTCGTGTGAATAATAATTTATACGTTTTATTTCTCTTACATTTTAATAAATACACATATATCAGCAATGGGTCATCTCACATGATTGTTGAGATGACCCATTGCTGTTTTCAAGGTGATAATGACAAACCCTCGCATCGTACGCATGCGAGGGTTGCCACAAATTAATGGATATTAGTCGGACAGATCAACCGAAGATATCACTAGCACCAACTTCATTATCATTTTCGCTGGTAGTAATGATGTCCTCTACATCAAGAAGCACGATATCCATTTTGGGAGCGATATAATTCTTCATTTCTCGGATCCTCCTTTTCTGAATATTATTCTGCGTACTTATATTCAATATATGCTGCAAGCTTTTTATCACAGCATAAATATTGACATTTAATAACTTGCTTTGGTATCAGATCAAAATACCAAGCTTATTCTGCTGCCGGCAAACCGGAATTTTCATGAATATTGGTAGCAGTTTCGGGAAGGTTAACTGTTGTGATAAGCGATGCACCGTTAAATGCCTGCTCAAGCACATCTGTGATTGCAGTGTTGGAGAAATCTGCAACGCCTTGGACAAAAGCTGTATCGCCGCAAGCAACGCTTACAAGTGCACTTGCATTCTGGAATGCCTGCTTTCCGAGAACTGTTACATTTTCGGGAAGACGGATCTGCTTAACGCTTTCATTTCCATTAACCATATAAGCGGTTGTGAGTTCTTCGATGCAGCTTACATCGATAAGACCTGCAACGGGAGTTGCGCCTATCTCGTAAACTGTATCAACACCGCAGGACTGGAATACCGCCTTTGCAGCCTTTGTAAGGCTCTTAGGAAGTACAACCGTCTTAAGCGAACGCATCTGATTGAAGAGCTCATCACCAAGCTCTGTGATGCCTTCCTTAATAATAACGGTCTTTATCTTACCCTCAACATCGGAATTGAGAACGGGATTGGGCACTGCACTTGAAACAGTTTCCCAAGAAGCTTTGTCATATTTAGTAGCGAAGCCGGCAGAAAGCTGATTAACAGTTCGAGGACCTCCCCATCTTTCACTTTTGGGAATAGCGCCTGTACCTGTATAAACTGCCACATACTCATCATTATACTCATAAAGAGTAACCTTAACATCAGAAGCTGTAAAGGTAAGAACAGAATCAACATCTGTCTGAGTAACTACGGGAACATTGCTGAATGTGAATGTATCGCCGATCGCATTGCCTTCAAGGTCGGTCTGACCTTCAACAATTGCATAGTCTGTGCCTGCGGTAAGTGTTACAACACCTGCGCTGAGCGCATCGAGAGCAATATTTCCGCTCTCCTCTGTGAGAACGCCATCCATATACATTCCGAGAGTAATATCATAAAGGCTAGCCTCTTCGGTATCAGTATAGTAGAATTCGATACCGCCTTTAGCATTCTTAACAACGGCATAACCGCGCATCACGATATCAGTCTTGTAGCTTGCCTCGGGAAGCTTGACAAGAGAAATAGCAAAGTCTGTTTTATCATCACTGCTGGTCTTAAGGATCTTATTAACGATAATGCCGTTTTTGTAAACCGCACTCTTAACGATCTTTTCGCCTGCAGTTACATAATCAGTACCGCTTACGTTGAGATCCATGCCGGATGCTGCGCTGTTTGCAGCGGTTGCTACGATAGCACCGTACTCAACAACAGTATATCCTTCAGCCTCAAAAGCATCGATATCAGCCTGAGCTACGGAGAATACGCCGCGGAGACCGTTATAATTATTGACACGAACCGAATAGCCGTCAAAAGCTACAGGGCTCTTGGGATAATACTTAAATGTGATATTCTGGCAGATATTTTTATTTTCAGCATATCCGCCCGCAAGATACATAGTTACAAAGTCATCGATTGCTGTTCCTTCATAGATCTTGAATGTAAGACCCTTACACTTCTGAGCGATCTTTTGAACACCGAATGACTCAAGATTTTCGCCCAGAAGGATCGTAGGTGTGCAATTTTGGAAGGAATCGTCAATTGTATAACCACCGAATTTAGTAATATTTGTGAAATCGATAATGCCTTCAACTGCTTCATTACCTGCGATAACTACCGTATCAAGAGCATGATTATATGAAAAAGAACCTGAGCCGCTTATATCAGTAAGAGTTGCGGGGATCGTCATCTTTTTGCAATTGGTCAATTGAGACAGCATATAATTCTTTACCGTGGTAATTGGAGCTTCAATGATAACTTCCTCAACGTCCTTCTGGATTCCATGCTCGATCCAAGGCAGCTGAGCAACAACCTTGTCATTTTCAGTAGCTTTACCATTATAAGAGATTGCATAGTCCATTTCAAGGACTGTTGCTGTACCGGAAATAGTCAGAACCTTTGTATTGGGATTATATGAATATGTAAGGTCGTTCTTTTCAGCGAACTTGCCTGTGATAATAACGGTCTGAACGTCAACCGTAATATTATTTGCAGTTGCCCATTCTTCTGCATAGGATTCTTCATCAACTGTAAGCACAACATCGGGGCAAGCTGCAAATGCGCCGTCCTCAATAGCTGTGATATTAGAACCGATAACAACGGATTCAAGATTTGTGCAGCCTGCAAATGTACTTGCCTGTATCGTTGTCAGAGCCTCACTCTCGGGGAGAATAACCTTCGTTATCTTACCGCAGTTCTTGAACATATTAGCAAGCCATATTGAAGCAGAGTCATCGGTATTGATATTTGCTCCGGAAAGATCCGCAACACCGTCAGCGAGCTCGCCGCCGAAGGTTACAGACTTAAGAGCTGTGCATCCTTCAAACCAACCAATGCTGTCTGCCGATGTATTCTGCATACGCTGATCTGCGGCAAAGGTTACTGTTTCCAGATTTGTCATTCCCGCAAAGAGAGGACTGATTCCGCCTGAAGAGGAACTACTGAATGAAAGCTTTTGGAAATATGCAACTGTAGCAGTCTTTACCTTGGAGCCCCAAACAGACTTAAACAACTGCCAGTTAGCATCATTGGTGTCAAACTGAATCCAGCCGGCAGCACCTTCTGCCTGCTTGATTTCAAGCGCACCGGTTTCAACATTCAGCGACCATGCGGCATGACCGTCGGATTCCTGACCTGTGGGACTTGCAATTTCGGTGAGATCATAATATTCAATATTTACGTTTGCGCCCTGAACATAATTGCCGGATGTAACCTCCTGCAGGCTCTTTACATATGTTTCGCACTCAGAGCCCTCGACAACTTTGAAGGTTACTTTCGTATCGGAAGCAAAATTCTTTGTACTTATTATGGGCGAGGATGAAAAATAAGGCATAAGAACTGTTATAGTCTTGCCCTTTGCGCAGCTCTCGAGACCCTGGCTGGTGCTTCCCTTCAGATTGCGCAGGTCGATAGTATTCTCGGGTGTTCCCTCGGGACCGAAGGTTGTGAGCTCCCACATATTAGCGAATGCCATTGAAAGCTTGGTCTTTAATGTGATGGCATTATCGGGGAGGATGAATGTATGCACATTATAAAGCTGATTGAATGCACAAGGCTGAACAATATTAGTGATAGGAGCCTCGATCACTACCTTTGTTACAGCATCTTTATAAGCATACCACGGAACTGTATCAGCCCCCATTTTATCCCAAGCAGCGCCGGAATTGAAAGTAAGGGTAGTTTCGGTACCTGTGATAGTAAGGACTGTTTCTGTTTTTTCACCCTCGGTGACCTGATCGACAGTCCATTTAAGGTCTGTTCCCTCAGTGCCTTCAAAGGCTGTTTCGCCATCCTCGCCATACATTTGAACCCAACCGGATGCGGGATATGTAAGCTCGGAAGCGGCAGCTCCAAAAGCGAACACAACCGTAAGAACGGTGATTACAGCAAGGAAAATCAAAGATTTTCTTAACGTAAGCTTCATAACTATTTTTCCTTCCTTAGTTAAAAAAGTATATATAATCGGAACTCCATCCGAAAATATCCAGCAAAAGGGAACAGGGAAAAATCACGGGCATTAAACGCAAATGGGTATAACTATCCCATATTATTACTCATGATAGTATCTTACCACAAAAACTGAGATTTGTCAACCTTATTTATAGTAACAAAACAACAAAAACACACAATATCTTGTGATTTTCAGCCTCCATTCTAAAATTTTACATTTTGTTAACAAAGCAGTGGATTTCTTATGAAAAACACAAGAAATACAGTATCGGCGCACAATATAGCTCCTTCAAGAAGATGAGCCGCAAAGTGCGCCGATATGGTTATATTGAATTATTTTGCAAGTGCATTGGCAAGATCATAAAGCTCTTTTACATAAGCGGTCTTGCGGGCGCAGAACTCGCGCATTTCCTTTATCTGCTCCTCTGTAAAGGCATCAAGATCTCCGTCCTTCAGTTTCTTCTTATACATCTTATCAAGAGCGAAGGAATAATTGATATCAACAGGAACGATATCGGAATCGATCTCGCAGACAACGAGATTGCTCTTGCCTTCAAGAAGAAGGTCAACAGCCTTTGCACCCATTCTGGAAGCAGCAAGACGGTCACGCAGAGTGGGAATACCGCCTCTTACAATATGTCCGAGCCTGTTAAAACGGGTTTCGATCCCTGTTCTCTCCTCTAATATTTCGGCAAGCTCCTCGCCAAAATCAGACTTCATTCCGCCAACGCCTTCGCTTACTATGATCTGGAAGCTTCTCTTGCCTTCAGCACGAAGCTGAATCATCTTCTTAATACAAGCCTCTACATCAAAATCGATCTCGGGAATAGCCACCGCAACAGCACCTGACGCAATGCCCGTAAGCAGAGCGATCTCGCCGCAATGACGCCCCATAACCTCTGTTACCATGCATCTTGCATGGGATTCGCCCGTATCGCGCAGACGGTCGACCATTTCGATAACGGTATTCATAGCGGTATCAAAGCCAACTGTATAATCGGTTGCAGAAATATCGTTATCAATAGTTCCGGTAACACCGATGGTAGGGATGCCGTGGTTTGTCAGATCGGTAGCACCGCGGAAGGTTCCGTCGCCTCCGATGGCAACTATAGCGTCGATATGATGCTTCTTGCAGGTCTCAATAGCCTTTGCCATTCCTTCCGGTGTCTTGAATTCGTCACAGCGGTCGGTAAGCAGAAGAGTACCGCCCTTTGCGATGGAATTCGAAACATCGCGTGCAGTAAGCGGTATGACCTTATCATTGATAAGTCCGCTGTAGCCGCCAATTATGCCGAGAACCTCAATGCCGTTTTCAAGTGCAGTTCTTACAACAGCTCTTACACTTGCGTTCATACCGGGAGCGTCGCCGCCCGAGGTAAGTACGCCTATTTTTCTGAATTTCATATATTTTTCCTCCGGGGTATATTTCCTTTTTATAAATCAAATCATATTGTAATACATTGTTAAATAAAAATCAATATATTTCGACTTTTTACCATTAATTTGACTATAATTTTATTGAATTTTTATATTCTTTTTCATTGAATTTCCTGTTTTATTTCACGAAAGAGCAAAATATCAGCATTACTGCAAGAAAGCCGAAATTCATAAAAGAAAAAACAGCAAGATACTTTTTTCCCGATCCGCCATGGCTTACAAACTCCCTGAAGGTTATAAGACTGGCAAGGGAAGCGATAAGAGTTCCCGTTCCGCCGATATTTACCCCCACCAGCAGGTCGCGGTAATTCTCCGTGAACTGAGAGAGCAATATCGCAGAGGGAACATTACTGATAAACTGACAGGAAAGCGCAGAGAATACAAGAGTATTCTTCTCCAAAAGGAAGGAGAAAAATTCTCTCACCGCACCAATGCGCGACATATTTCCCGCAAAAATGAAAAAGGCAACAAAGGTGAGAAGCAGAAGATAGTCTACATCCCGCAGAGCCTTTCGGTCAAGGGCAATAAGAGCCGCCGGAATGAGGATAAGCCCCGTCCAGTACGGAATTACACGGAAAACAAGCACGACCGAAAAGGCAAAAAGGAGCAGATAAAGCACCGTCTTCGCCTTCGGCAGAGGTGCAAAATCCCTGCTTTTCAGTGAAAGCTTTTCGTTTTTTATGGGCAGACAGCAAAGAGCGATCAGCGTTACCGCAAGGGCAAAGGGCGGAAACATTATCCTCATAAATTCGCCGTTCGCAATGCCGTATTTTTCATAAATATATAGATTTTGCGGGTTTCCAAAGGGAGTAAGCATGCCCCCGAGATTAGCCGCTATATTCTGGAGCACAAAGGTGTACGCCATATATTTTTCCTTGCCTGTTGAGGACAGAAGATAATATCCGAGGGGCAGGAAGGTCAGCAGAGCCATATCGTTTGCGATCAGCATAGAGCCAATAAAGGTTATGCAAACGAGCATAAATATCGCCGATCTGGCATTTCCCGCAAAAGTGACTATCTTTTCCGCTATTTTAGTAAAAAATCTTACATTTTTCAGCGCACAGATCACCGCCAGAGTACAAAAAAGACAGGTGAGAGTTTTAAAATCGAAATATCCGAGATACTCTCCGTCCGGCGGAACTATAACGCAGGTCACTGCCGCAAGAAAAACGGCAATGACAAAAACAGTATTTTTTCGCACGAAGTCTGCGATCGCCGCCGCAATATCATGGCGGCGGTGAGGCCGAACGTGCTTCGGGTAATAAGAACCAACCATTTATTTTAATTGTTCACGCTTTCAATATTTTTATGTATTAAACCTTTACGCCCTCTTCGCTCGCTATATACTGAAGAGCCATTTTGAGAACATGGCGGTCGTTTGCATGGTCAAGAACCTCATTCGCTCTCGAAACATCAACCCAGAATGCCTCGGCTATCTCGCCGCGTCGCGGGCAGATCTCTCTTCTGTCGGTATAAGCAAGGAAATAGACTACGTCCTTTTCAACACCCTTTGCGGGGCTGTAACGAATCGTCTCTCTGAAGGCGGATCTGATCTTTATCCTCACCGCCGTCTCCTCAAAGACCTCTCTTTCGGCGGTCTCTATCTCGGTTTCGCCAAATTCCACATGACCTTTCGGAAAGGACACGGGACCTGAGCGATACTGCCGGATAACGAGAAGAAAACGGCGGTGGGGATCATCTGCGTCTCTGCGGAGCACTATGGCTCCGCAGGATTTTTCATATTTCAAATTCAGTCACTCCGTTCAGCGTTCGATCTCTTCCATGATGTAAGCCTCGAGAATGTCTCCAACCTTAATATCATTGAATCTTTCAAGTCCTATACCGCATTCATAGCCGGTTGCAACTTCCTTAGCATCGTCCTTGAAACGCTTGAGAGACGAGATCTTATCCTCAAAGATAACGATACCGTCTCGGACAACGCGGATCTGAGACTGACGGGTAACCTTACCGTCCTGAATATAAGAACCTGCAATAGTTCCGACATTGGGAACGTGAATAGTCTGACGAACCTCGGCATGACCGAGCAGTGCTTCTCTGTATTTGGGTGCCAGCATGCCCTTCATAGCCGCGGTGATCTCCTCAATGCACTCATAGATAACGCGGTATGTGCGGACATCGACATTCTGTCTCTCAGCGCTGTCGAGAGCCATCTTATCGGGACGAACATTAAAGCCAACGATAATGGCATTGGAAGCCGCTGCCAGCATAACATCTCCCTCGGTAATACCGCCGGTTGCCGCATGGATGACCTTTACCTTAACTTCTTCATTGGATATCTTTTCAAGAGAAGCGCGAACAGCTTCAACGCTTCCGCCAACGTCTGCCTTTACGATGATATTGAGATCCTTAACGCCCTCTGCGATCTGAGCAAAGAGGTCATTGAGGTTGGCTCTCGCGTTAGCCTTGAAGATCTCTTCCTTAGCCTTATCCTTACGCTGATCCGCAAGGGTTCTTGCCATTCTCTCGTCCTCAACTGCCTGGAATTCATCGCCGGCAGAAGGAACATCGGCAAGACCGATGATCTCAACAGGAACCGAAGGAGCGGCACTCTTAAGAGTTTTGCCGTTATGGTCTGTCATAAGACGAACGTGACCTACGGCACTGCCCGCAATAACGATATCACCCTGATGGAGAGTACCATTCTGAACAAGTACTGTTGCAACAGGGCCTCTGCCCTTATCAAGTCTCGCCTCAATGACGATACCCTTCGCGCGGCGACCCGGATTAGCCTTAAGCTCCTTGACCTCGGCAACGAGAAGGACATTTTCAAGAAGGTCATCAATACCCATTCTTGTGAGAGCGGATACGGGAACGCAGATAACATCACCGCCCCATTCCTCGGGAACGAGGTCATAAGCGGTAAGCTCCTGCTTGATGGCATCGGGGTTAGCTGTGGGTTTATCCATCTTGTTGATGGCAACGATTATATCAACTCCTGCAGCCTTTGCATGGTTTATAGCCTCAATGGTCTGGGGCATGATACCGTCATCAGCCGCAACAACGAGTATCGCGATATCGGTAGCCATTGCGCCGCGGGCACGCATTGCTGTAAATGCTTCATGACCGGGAGTATCAAGGAAGGTGATGGGCTTGCCGTCGACCTCAACTCTGTAAGCACCGATATGCTGTGTGATACCGCCTGCCTCGCCTGTGGTAACGCTGGTATTTCTGATAGCGTCAAGGATAGAGGTCTTACCATGGTCAACGTGACCCATTACGCAGACAACGGGCGCACGAAGCTCAAGGCTCTCTTCGCTGTCCTCGGTATCGTCAAAGAGCTTCTCCTCGATGGTGACTACAACCTCCTTCGTTGCGATAGCGCCAAGCTCATCGGCAACGAGATAAGCTGTATCATAGTCGATGACCTGATTTACAGTTGCCATAACACCCATCATCATCAGCTTCTTTATGACCTCACCCGCAACTACCTTAAGGCGCGAAGCGAGCTCGCCTACCGAGATCTCATCGGGAATGGTGATCTCAAGAGGCTTCTTCTTTATGGGCTGCTGGGGCTTCTTTATAAATTCTTCCTTATTCTTGCGGTAAGGATCGCGGTTGTTCTGCTTTTTAAGCTTCTGCTTATCGGCGCGCATGTTATGAGAATCCGGCACAAAATTTTCAAGTCTTTCATCGTATTTAGAAAGATCGACAGTGCTGGAGCGTGTGTCAACAACTCTGGTCGCACCTCTCTGGCTGGGCTGATTTACAGTGCCCTTGGGTGTCTGACCTCTGACTATCGCCTGGGGCTGGAACTTAGGCTTTGGAGCACTGGGAACATAATCCTCGCCCATGTTCTGACCGAAGCGGTTATTTCCGCCCTTCTGCTGCCCCTTATTCCTATCAAATCCGCCCTGAGGACGGTCGCCGTAAGGCTTGCGGTCGCCGCCGAAGCGGTCGCTTTGAGGTCTGTCGCCCTGAGGTCTCTGTCCCTGCTGTGCGGCAGGTCTCTGCTGTGTATTCTGAGCAGGTCTTGTCTCGATCTTCTTTTCGGGAGCCTTCTCCTGCTTCTTTTCTTCTTCCTTCCGGGGCATCTTTTGAGGTGCCTTTTCAGCCTTGACCTCGGGCTTCTTTTCCTCCGCCTTGACCTCGGGCTTCTTTTCTTCCTTAAGCTCGGGTGCGGGAGCACTCTTCTTTTCCTCAGCCTTTGCCTCGGACTTTTTCTCTTCCTTCTTCGCTTCCTCGGGCTTGACCTTGGAAGGAATGTATGTTACGCCGTCTATATAATCGTCGATATTTTCGATCTGGTTAGCCTTGGTAAGAGAATCCATAAGGACGCCGAACTCGATAGCCTCAAGGGATGCCTGGCTCTTTACCTCAAAGCCCTTAGAGCCGAGAAGATCAGTGATCTCCTTGCCCTTCAGTCCCAGATCCTTTGCAAGTTGGTTTACCTTGAACTGATTGTTTGCTGCCATATAATAAATCCTTGTTTCACCGCAGGGCGGTAAAACTCCCTTTCTTTTAAGATGAATAATTCGCTGATATATCAAAACGTCACGAAAGTGGCGGTAGTTCCTTAATCTTTGCCATAACTGCGCGTGCAAGTCCTTCGTCTCTGATGCCGACTGCGGAAAGCTGCGATCTCTTTCCCACAGCCTCGCTCAGCTCCGCCATGCTTATGGGAAGCCTTATGAGCTCTGTTTCATAAAACGCGCATTTATCCGTAAGTTTTTTATGTGTATTTTCCGAAGTGTCCGAGCCCTCCAGCACCAGCACGCATTTTTTTGCGCCGTTCATTCTGAGGCTCTCGCATATCAGAGGTGTGCCAAAGACCGCTTTGCCTGCCTTTGCGGCAAGTCCTATGGTCATCTTCAGCTTTTGCAGCGGTGAATTCTTTTCAGCTTTCAAGAGAAAGTTCCTCCTCAAGCGCGTTCCAGACCTCGTCCGATATCGCACATTCAAGCATTTTCGAGACCCTTCCCGATTTTCTGATCTTCTTTAGACAAGCGGCGCTATGACAGATATAAGCTCCTCTGCCCGCCTTTTTGCCCGTGTAATCGAGCTCCACATTGCCCTCGGGAGTTCTCACTATTCTGATAAGTTCTTTTTTGGGCTTTTTTATGTTACAACCCATGCATTGGCGCTCGGGTTGCTTCTTTATCTTTGCGCCCTGAAGATTTTCCGCCAAAATGCTCACCTCCGCTTTCCTTTCGGGAAATTATTCAGCCTTGATATCTATCTTAAAGCCTGTAAGTCTTGCAGCAAGACGTGCGTTCTGACCCTCTTTACCGATAGCGAGCGAAAGCTGATCGGGAGCTACCGTAACTCGGCAGCTGCGCTCGCCGTCAAGCGTTACCGAGAGAACAGAGGCAGGCGAAAGAGCCGCCTTGATATATTCCTCGGGAGTTTCGCTATAATTTATGATATCGATCTTCTCTCCGCCCAGCTCATCGACAACAGCCGCGATTCTCATTCCCTTATTACCGATACATGCGCCTACTGCGTCAACATCCTCGTCTCTCGACCATACCGCTATCTTGGTTCTGGAGCCTGCTTCTCTCGCAACGCCCTTTACCATAACGATACCGTCCTGAATTTCGGGAACCTCAAGCTCAAACATACGCCTTACCAGACCCGAATGAGAACGGGAAAGAGTTACCAGAGGTCCTCTGCTTTCCTTATTTACTTCTGTTACGAATACCTTGATCTTATCGCCTACACGGAGGATCTCGCCGGGGATCTGCTCGCCCTTCAGAAGCACTGCTGTGCTGGTATCGGTATCGATAATGGCATTTCCGTTATCGGGATCGATCTTGCTGACAGTTGCCGTAATGATCTCCTCGCGCTTATTCTCATAAGCCTCCTGCATAGCTCTTCTTTCAGCCTCGCGGATACCCTGAATGATAACATTCTTTGCCGCGCCTGCGCTGAGACGGCGGAAGTTCTTGGTCTTAAGCTCGGTTTCGATAACCTTACCGAGAGTATTTCTCTTTGAGAGTGCCTTTGCATCCTCAAGAGATATCTCCGCAACAGGATTTTCAACTACCTCAACAACCGTCTTCTGCTGATAGACCTTAACGTCCTTCTTTGCAGGGTCGATAACGACTCTTACATTGACATTATTTCCGTGTTCCTTCTTGTAAGCCGCAACAAGAGCCGCTTCTATCTTTTCAAACATGTACTCCTGGGGGATTCCTTTTTCCTTCTCGAGGAGCTCGAGAGCGGTGAAAAATTCTGAATTCATTTTCGTATCCTTTCAATTATTATATGTTAAAATTTATTAAGCGTCAAAATCAAAAACGGTGCTTATCTTAGCAACGCTTGCTCTGGGGAAGATCTTTGCATCCTCAGCGCCTCCCATATTCAGAGCAATGTCTCCATTTTCGGTGAGCCCGAGAAGAACACCGCGATAGAGCTTCGAGCCATCAAGAGGAGCATAAAGCTTGACCTCAACATCCCAGCCCTCGCATGCCTCGATCTGCATATCGTTTTTCAGATCTCTCTCGATTCCGGGTGAGCTGACCTCAAGAGTATAAGCATCCTCAATGGGGTCTGCCTCGTCAAGAAGAGGATCAATAGCCCTATGCATCTTTTCGCAGTCCTCGATATTGATGCCCTCCTCGCTATCGATGGTTATGCGCAGATACCACTGTGCGCCCTCTCTGACATATTCCACATCCCAGATAAAATATCCGAGACTTTCCGCAAGAGGTTCGGCAATGGCTCTGACTGCAGTGACCACGTTTCCGCCTTTTTTTGCCATACTTAATTAAAATCCTTTCGAAAAATCCACACAATAAATTGAGAGTGGACTTTCGCCCACTCTCAAGGTATCATGTTTACTTTAAATAGTATACCACACTTTTTCCCATTTTGCAAGGGGTTTTGCTGAATTTTTTAAATTTTTTTCAAAAAACAAGATTATTATTGATTTCGCATTAAATGATAAACAATAGTCAACCTCTAAAAACTCAAAATTTCAATGTTAAACAATAATTTAGCGGATAGTTAGTTAATACCCTATGAGATCCTTCGCCGAGGCTCAGGATGACAGTACTGTACTGTTCGCAATGTTTTCTACGTTAAATCACGGTCAACTTAACAGTAGGAAACCAAGTTGGCGATCCCTTATTGTCATCCTGAGCCTCGG
>JAFTXK010000085.1 GCA_017461635.1 Clostridia bacterium
TTGCTTTCGCCTAAATCCCATTATATCTTTTGGTGCGTTGTCAAGGTAGTTTTGTAAACTTTTCGCTTCTCGAAAACTTTACAATCTCCACCTTGACAAGTATTTCTGTAAAAATTGTCACCTATCATTGACAATTCAACAAAGAATTAACTGCTAAATTTGCGTAAAATATTGTTTTTTTCTCTGTTACGTGGTATAATTACAAATAATGTATTTATAGGGGGCTAAAAATGGATAGCACTGAAATCAGAAAAAGAATAAACCGAGTATGCCTTGCTATCTTGGTTTTTATTGGCCTGCTCAGCACTCTTCAAACGGTTCAGATCTTCGCGGGAGATATATTATATTCAGCTTTCGGTGAGGAAAGTGCTGCCGCTGAAACGATCGATGGAATTCTTGTCGGAGTGCTCTATCTGATCGCATATTTTGTGTCGCATTTGATCTTCAAGGCGGCATATTCAAAGGACTATATTTCTGTTCGCACAAATGCAAGTCTCGGATCGCATCCCGTAGCTATGATTTTCGCTTCTCTTGCGATCTGTTTCACTGCTTCTCATCTTGTTGGATATTTCAGCTCCGGAGATTCGGGGGCGGTTCAGATATATCATGATCAGGGAATAGTGGTCTTTGTATTCACTACGGTTTTGATACCTGCTTTTTGCGAGGAGCTTTTCTTCCGCGGACTTATCATGACAAATCTTATGCCTCTCGGACGCAATTTTGCCATAATCGCAAGCGGAATTATCTTCGGTCTTATTCACGGTAATCACGATCAGATACTTTTTGCAACGGTCGCAGGTATCGTTTTCGGGTGGCTCTATGCAGAAACAGGTACTATTTGGTGCGGTGTTCTGGCACATATGCTTAATAATTTTATTGCGGTCATTGAAACTGTGCTTTGGGGAACTCTGAAGACTGGAACGGCTGTCAAGCTCAGTATGATAATCGAGGCGGCAGTGCTTATTTGCGGTGTTATCTCTATAATTTATCTCATACCGAGGCTGAAAAAGGAAAGAAAAGAAGAATTCGAAGGAGGTTTGTTTGGAAAAACTTCGGACAGACTTCTTGACGGCGGAAGAAGATTTACGCTTTCCGAATATATAAAGGGATTTTTCAGCCCTGCAATGATAGCGTTTCTTTGCTATGTTGCGATCAGTGAGGTCATCTATGTATTCATGCTCTGAAATTTTTGAAGACAAAAGCTTTATGCTCGAGGCGCTCAAGGAAGCAGAAATAGCGGCAAAAAACGGCGATGTTCCGGTAGGGGCGGTTGTGGTTTGCGGAGGCGAGATAATCGCAAGAGCGCATAATGAGCGGGAGCACGGCGGCAGTGCCATAAATCATGCCGAGGTGCTTGCCATAAATGAGGCTTGCAGAATAAAAGGCGGTTGGAGATTATCAGATTGTACACTTTATGTGACCCTTGAGCCTTGTCCGATGTGCGCAGGTGCTGTTATAAATTCCAGATTGACACGTGTGGTATACGGAGCGAAGGACGCAAGGGCAGGGGCATTTGGATCCCTTATAGATCTGCGTTCCTATCCATTTAATCATAAGCCGATATGTGTTTCGGGAGTTCTTGCGAAGGAATGTGCTTCTATTCTGCGAGAATTTTTTGCAGGAAAACGCTGATATTGTATAAAAATTCCTAAAATTTACACATACAATGAATATTTGTTGAAATTAGCCTTGACTTTTTTTCTTTAGCATGGTATAATATACACATTATTTTTCTAAAACAAGATCAAGGATCTGATGGCGATCAAAAAAACGATCCGCCTAAATTATATAAGTCAGATTAAACATTTATCAAAAGGAGAAAAATCATGAAAAAACTCACATCCCTTGTTCTTGCTCTTCTCATGATCGTTTCTTGTGCGGCATTCGCATCTTGCGGCGGCGGTGAAGAGAAGGACGCAAATGTACTCGTTATCGGCGGTATCGGTCCTCTTACCGGTGCTCATGCTAACTATGGTAACTCCGTTAAGAACGGTGCAGAGATCGCTGTTAAAGAGATCAACGCTGCCGGCGGTATCAACGGCTTTACCATCGAGCTCGATTTCCAGGATTCTGCCGGACAGCCCGAGTCTGCTGTTGCAGCTTACGGTAAGCAGATGGACGACGGTATGATGGTATCTCTCGGCGGCGTACTTTCCGGCGAAACAGCTTCCGTTGTTGCGGCTGCTAAGGAAGACGGTAGTCTTATTCTTACACCTTCTGCTTCCGCAGACGATGCTATCAAGGATAACGATGCTGCTTTCCGTGTATGCTTCTCCGACTCCTCTCAGGGTGTTGCGGCGGCAAATTACATCGGTGCAAACAATCTTCCTAAGAAGGTGGCTGTATTCTATCAGGGCGATATCGACTATTCCACAGGTCTATATGAGGCTTTCAAGGCTACAGCAGATGCAAACGGCATTGAAATCGTAGCAGAAGAATCCTTTACAGCAGATACAGAGTCCGATTTCTCAACACAGATCACTGCTATCCAGAATTCCGGTGCTGAGATGATCTTCATGCCTATCTATGCAGACCAGGCTTCTACATTCCTTACACAGGCTCAGGGCAAGTTTGCCGATACAATGCTTTACTTCGGTTGTGACGGTCTTGATGGTATTCTCGGCAAGGTTGCTGACACAGCGATCTGCGAGAATGTACTTCTTCTTACACCCTTCGCGGCTGACGACAGCAAGGAGATCGTTCAGAAGTTCGTAGCTTCTTATAAGGAAACCTGCGGCGGTGCTACTCCCGACCAGTTTGCAGCTGACGGCTATGATGCTGTTTATGCTATCAAGGCAGCTATCGAAAAGGCTAATATCACTCCCGAGGATCAGGCTGATTTCAACAGCCGTGTCGTTGCTGCTATGACAGAAATCTCTGTTAGCGGTGTTACAGGTGATATGACATGGGAGGCAAGCGGCGAGACAGTTAAGCTTCCTCTCGTTATGATCATCAAGAGCGGCGTTGCTCAGCTCTATACTCCCGAATAATTAAGTTTTTCGTCCATAACAATACCTGCGGCGGACATTTTGCCCGTCGCAGGGAATTGTCATTTTATAGGAGTTTACTTACTATGAGTCTATTTTTTCAAACTCTCATAAGCGGTCTCAGTCTGGGAAGCATCTATGCTTTGATCGCTCTCGGATATACGATGGTTTACGGCATTGCAAAAATGCTTAATTTCGCCCATGGCGATGTAATTATGATCGGTGCATATTCGGTTATCGTAACCGTTATGAGCCTTAATTTGCCCCCGGTAATTGCTATACTGGCGAGCATCCTTTTTTGCGCTCTTCTCGGTGTTACCATCGAGTTTCTTGCGTACAAGCCTCTTCGCAAGGCTTCGCCTCTTGCCGTTCTTATCACGGCTATCGGCGTCAGCTATTTCCTTCAGAATATTGCACAGCTTATCTTCGGTACACAGCAGAAGGCTTTCCCAAAGATCATTGATCTTCCCGGTATCAGGATCAGCGGTGTTGAGATAAACGGAATTACCCTTATAACCCTTGCAGTTACAGCCATTATAATGATAGCACTGACTTTGTTTATAAATAAGACAAAGGTCGGTAAGGCTATGCGCGCGGTATCTGAGGATAAGGAAGCCGCAGAGCTTATGGGTATCAGCACAAACAGGACTATTTCTGTAACCTTTGCTATCGGCTCGGCTCTTGCCGCCGTTGCAAGTATTTTTTACGGTGCTACATATACGTATATAAAGCCTACCACAGGCTCGATGCCCGGTATAAAGGCTTTTACCGCCGCAGTTTTCGGTGGTATCGGCTCTATTCCCGGCGCGATGCTCGGCGGTATCATGCTTGGTGTTATCGAGCAGTATTCAAAGGCTTATATTTCCACCACCATGTCGGATGCAATAGTATTTGCGGTGCTTATTATCGTGCTTCTGGTTAAGCCCACAGGTCTGCTCGGCAAGAAGATAAGTGAGAAGGTGTGATTATGGCAAAGAATATATTTAAAAATGCAATTAAAAAAGCCTTCTCAAAGGACGCGCTGACGATTTATTTTGTCATTGCAATCTATGCTGTCATTTCCGTAATGCTTTACGGCGGTTTCGCCAGCAGACAGCTTACAAACATGCTCATTTCCGTTTCCTGCTATATCGTTCTTGCAGTTTCGCTGAACCTTGTTGTCGGACTTCTCGGTGAGCTTTCTCTCGGTCACGCAGGTTTTATGAGTGTCGGTCTTTTCAGCGGATGTCTTTTCTCAATGTGGACTGTGGATCTGCTTCCAATGATAGTGAGACTCCCACTTTCCATGATCTTTGGCGGTCTTTTTGCCGCTGTTGTCGGTTTTGTTGTTGGTCTGCCTGCGCTTCGTCTTAAGGGTGACTATCTTGCGATCGTTACTCTTGCATGCGGTGAGATCATCAAGAATGTCATTACTAATCTGGAGATCACCGGAGGCGCGCTTGGTCTTACTACCAATAATTCCGATGCTTTCATCTATTCCAAGCCTAAGGAGCTTCTGCCTTATGCTATTGTTCTCGTTCTCGTGACCGTTGTTGTTATGATGAACATAAAGAAATCCCGCCACGGCAGAGCTATCATGGCTATACGAGATAACAGAATTGCGGCTGAGGCTACGGGCATCAATGTTACATATTACAAGCTGATCGTATTCATCCTTGCGGCATTCTTCGCAGGAGCGGCAGGAGTTCTTTACGGTCATAGCTTCGCGAATATCAAGCCTGCAACCTTTAACTATAATATGTCAATTGAAATTCTCGTTATCGTTGTTCTCGGCGGTATGGGAAGCATAAACGGTTCCATTATTGCGGCTATCGCGCTCAGAGCTCTTCCCGAAATGCTCCGCGAATTCAGCGATTACCGTATGTTGGCTTATTCGATTCTACTTATCGCTATCATGCTTCTTAACTCCAACGCGAAGTTCAATGAGCTGAAGAGCAAGATGAGCTTAAAAAATATTCTTTCGCTTCTTAAAACGAAAAAAGCGAAGAAGGGAGGAGCAAAGCAATGAATAATTCATATGAGCATAAGCCAAAGCTCGTTCCTTATCCTTCGAACGCTTTTGTTCCCGAAAGAGATATCGGAAAGCGCCCCGTTCTTGAGGTTAATCACCTCGGTATAGACTTCGGAGGTCTTACCGCTGTTGATGATTTCTCTATCATCGTCGGAAGAACCGAGATAGCAGGACTTATCGGCCCTAACGGCGCAGGTAAAACAACTGTATTCAATCTTCTTACAAATGTATATCATCCCACAAGAGGAAGCATCCTCGTTGACGGTATGAGCACGGCGGGAAAGTCCACCCATCAGGTAAATCACATGGGTATTGCGAGAACCTTCCAGAATATCAGACTGTTTTCTAATCTTTCTGTTCTTGATAATGTTAAGGTTGGTCTGCATAATTCCATGAAGGAAAACTTTTTTGCGGCTGTAACCCACAGCTTTGGCTATGGAAAGGCTGAAAAGAAGGCTGATGCGCAGGCTCTTGAATTTCTGGACTTCTTTCATATGGCAGATCTTGCAAATGCACCTGCAGGAAGCCTTCCTTACGGTGCTCAGCGACGCCTTGAGATTGCAAGAGCGCTTGCAACCTCTCCTAAGATCATTCTGCTTGATGAGCCCGCGGCAGGTATGAACCCCTCTGAGACGGCAGAGCTTATGGAGAATATCCGCCGTATACGCGATAATTTCGGCATTGCCGTTATGCTTATTGAGCATGATATGAAGCTCGTTATGAATATTTGCGAGGGTATCTGCGTTCTTGACCACGGTAAGGTTATTGCAAAGGGAACACCCGATGAGATCAAATCCAATCCCAAGGTCGTTGAAGCGTATCTCGGAAAGGCAAAGGAGGCGTGATCTATGCTTAAGGTTGATAATCTTAATGTTTATTATGGTAAAATTCACGCTCTGAAGGATATCAATTTCGAGGTCAAGGAGCATGAGATTGTGGCTCTTATTGGCGCAAACGGCGCAGGTAAATCCACAACTCTGAAGACCATTTCGGGTATGCTCCGTTCAAGCACCGGAAGCATTACCTTTGGCAATGAGGATATCTCTCATATAGAATCTTATAAGCTTATAACTAAAGGGCTTGCACATGTTCCCGAGGGAAGACGTGTTTTCCTGCAGATGACTGTGGAAGAAAACCTTGAAATGGGTGCCTATACAAATCCGAGATATATTAAAGAAGGTCTCGAGGACGTTTATAAGCGTTTTCCCAGACTTCTGCACAGAAGGAATCAGATTGCGGGAACCCTCTCGGGCGGTGAGCAGCAGATGCTTGCTATGGGGCGCGCTCTTATGAGCCAGCCCAAGCTTCTGATGCTTGATGAGCCTTCAATGGGCCTTGCGCCTATTCTCGTTGACCAGATATTTGATATCGTCAAAGAGCTTCACGAGCAGGGAACTACGATCCTTCTTGTTGAGCAGAATGCCGGAAAGGCACTTGAGATCGCAGACAGAGCGTACGTTCTCGAATCGGGACGCATAGTTCTCTCGGGCACAGGCGCGGAGCTTGCTCAGAGTGAGGAGATCAAAAAGGCTTATCTCGGCGGTTAAATATAATCATAAAAATATGGAAGGAACTCCGTTTCAGAGCTCCTTCCTTTTTTTAATTGTTGCCTGTTATTATTCCCCCGTGGAAGTCTGAGTAATTCCATATTCGTCAGAACCGGTAGGGGTAATACTTATTTCCTCCTTATAATTCCAAACAAGAGGCTTTGTCGGGTTTCCTGCTCCGTCAAGCATACTGTCGGGATTTGCCATATATACAAAATAGCGGCTTTCTTGCATTTCGGTTTCTTCGTGATATATATCTGCCATTATTGTCATATAAAGAAGATTGGAATTATTATAATTACCAAACGACATTATTCTGGCATAATTATATTCAGTTATCGGCATCGGAGAAATAATGGACGGCTGAAAATAATTTCCTTCAACATCGCTTGTATACATCATCATCTGAGATAATGTATTGGTATGGAAATTGTAAAGCACGGTATCCGAATATTTGTCCTTTTTTATCGAAACATTACTAACATTCGGATTATCCTCAATACCGTTAAGCGTTGTTTCGATAACCTCATATTCATCGGGGCAGTAAGATGAGAAGTTATACGTAATACTGCCTTTCAGAGAGACTTTTTCGTCATTTGTTTTTAATGTATATATCAGCTTATAGGCATTGTCAAGCTCTTCAAACTCAGTTTCAAAGGTATATCTTGCTTCTGTTACATAAGTATCATTATCATAGGAATAGACAGCTTTATATGGAGCAAGAACAAAATCCGAGATTCCATGGAATTTCAGTATATCACGGTAACTGTGACCGACAGTGGCAAGAACATCGCCCGTGTTAAGGTTGATAAATATAACCCTGTCCGGATAGTTTGCACCTTCATATACCGCCGCTCTTGTCTCATCCTTTGAAATATAAACATAGCTGTCTGAACTGATGCTCAGACCTGCAAATTTCTTGCCCTTAAATTCCTTAGATATAGAATTTTTTGACGCCGAGCTGCCTATGGCATAGCCATAACACTTATCACCGTTTTCAAGGACTATAGCATTGTATTTCATGGATTTATACATCTTCCAGTTCTTGTTTGAGGTTTGAAGTGTTGCATTCATATCAACATGCTCGCTTTCCTCGGGCTCGATAGTAAGCTTTCCCTTTGAGTATATCATCTTTGCTCTATGCCTGTTATAAGTGCCGTCGTCAGCCGATGGCTCATTATAGGAAAGAGAATAAATGTAGTTATATGAACTGTAAGGAAATCTGATGCTCAGAGCTTCTGGGTCTACTTCAAAATGCTTTGCCACATTCGCATCAATGTTAAACTTAACCGCCTTGCCGTTAATTGTGGTATAGATGCTGTCATCTGTGACTATCTCATATTCGCCGTCGCGGTCGATATCAATGAGCGAAGTATCGTCGGTGCTCTTGAAAAAGGGCTTCGGAATACCGCCGTCGGTGGTCGAAAAATATACGTCTACATAGCTGCTTACATAATAGCTGAAGCAAAATCCTGTTTCGCCAAACAGCTTACCGAAGTTTTTTCCCTCAAATTCGATCTCCTCTGCATTTCCGGCGTAAATGCAAACGGGATCGCCGCCGTTTTCGTACATAAGCTCAAAATAATTTGAATAGCGGGTAAATGTGTGCTCGCTCATTATGTAGAGGTTGTTTTGTTCAAGGAAAGTGTTTATCGCATTGTCGGCTGGGGTATATTTCTCCAGCGAGGATATTTCCTTTCTCTCAAAGTCGACTTCGGGAAATTCAACCGATTCGGGTGTAAGATTGATAACATCTCCGTCTTTAAAATAGCTTTCAATTTTTGTATCTTCGTCCTTCTTTATACCGCATCCGATTATAAAGCCTGCAAGGGTGCAGAGAATGAGAACGAGGGTAACGATAAGCTGTCCGTGTTTTCTTGTTTTTTCTTCGATAATATTTATAAATCGCTCCTTTACTGTGCCCTTTGCAGGGCTGTAGAAAGTGGTTAGTGAAGATTTTTTGTGACTTGTTTGCCTGACGATCTCAAGCATAAATGAGCCGTATGAAAGTCTGGCAGCGCTGTCAAGACCCGAAAGCAATTTTTCATCGCAGGAAAGCTCCATTTCGCAATCGAGCCTTGAAAGAGCCACATAGACAAGCGGATCGAAGAAGAAAAGCGAATTTGCGATTACGCCGAAAAGCTTTATCCATAGGTCGCCGCGCTTATGATGTATAAGCTCATGAGAAAGTATTCCGCGAAGACCTTCATCCGAATATTTGATATCAGGAAGAAAGATTGCGCGCCCAAAATATCCGCACAGAAGCGGGCTGCCTATCATATCGGAAATATATAGCTTTGGCGGACTTGCAATTTCAAGCTTTTTGCATGCATCCGCATAGATCCTGCGAATATCATCTGTTGGGGTCATGCGGCGGCGCATAAGCTTATTGCGGTAGATATTATATGATAATAGCTTTACCGCAAGGAAAATAACTGCGCCTGCCAGCCATAGAGCAAAAATCACGGTTTCGATATTCGGAAGAGAGAGCTTTTTGACATAGGTCGTGTCAATTTTATCATTCATTCCTTTTTCGATAGTGATATCGCTTCGAATAGGAGTATCCAAAGAGATATTCGGCAGTGTCTCCTGAGTTTCCGAAGCTATGGTATCAGACACATCTATTTCCGAAAGGATTGGAGGAGATTGAACAGAAGTATTATCAAATGGAGAAGCTTCATATTCATTGTTAATATTCTTTTCGGGACTAGAGAGGTCAAGGGTGATCAGCTTCGGGGCAAACATTCCGCCAAAAGGCATGCAGAGGCGCAGGACAACGATGACCCAGACAATATATCTGCATTTAGCCGTGAATCTGTCTCCAAAATACTTTGAAAGCAGCAAAAGCAAAATAATGATCACTGACATGGTCAGTGCTGTGCTGAGGATGGAGAGTAAAATATCAGTCATTTTATCCTCCTCAGTTCTTTTTGCCGTTTGCAAGCTCTCGGCGTTTTGCCGCGAGCAGGGCTGAGATCTCGTCAAGCTCCTCCTCGGTTACGTTATTTGCATCGATAAGTGAGGCTATCATCGAGGGCAAGGTGCTGCCAACTCTTTCTGCAAGGGTTGAGGACTGCTTTGCCAAAAATTCTTCTTCGCTGAGAGCAGGGAAGAATTTATGGGTGTAGCCGCTTCTGTCGGCATCAACATATCCTTTTTCAGCAAGTCTGCCGAGAAGAACGTGACAAGTCTGGGTTTTCCAAGTGCGGTCGCCCGAGAGCTCCTTAACGATCTCGCTGGCTTTCATGGGATTGTGGCTTTGCCAAAGAACTCGCATAATGTCGAGCTCGGCATCCGAAATTCGGACCTTTTGTTTCATGTTTTTAACTCCTTTAGACTGTTTTTCTTTGCAAAGACTTTTTGTCTACAGTTGGATTATACATAACCGTCGACAATTTGTCAACACTTTTTTAGAAAATTTTTCAGAAATTTTTTCATTCTTGACAGTTTGGCCCCGATATAGTATAATTATTAAAAACATGAAAGCGAGATAAAATGAATGAAGATAAAGACAAAAAAGCTTTCCTATGAAAAGGTGATGTCTCTGCCGAGACCGAAGCACAGAAAGCCGCTGAAGCCATCGATTTTTTTCAGAACACTTATCAGAGTTATTTCGGTTTTTGATCTTTTTGCTGCAAGATTCACCTTTAAGAAAAAGAATATGGAGAAGGCAGGTAAGGGTCCTTATCTTATTTTGATGAACCATTCCAGCTTTATTGATCTTGAAATTGCATACAGAATCATGTATCCGAAGCCTATGTGCATTGTAAGCACAACAGACGGTCTCGTTGGTAAAGCATGGCTGATGCGTCTGATAGGCTGTATTCCAACACAGAAATTTGTAACCGACATGACTCTTATCAGAGATATAATTTATGCTATAAGAGAGAAAAAAACAAGCGTTCTTATGTACCCCGAGGCAGGCTACAGCTTTGACGGAACCGCGACTGTTCTGCCGAAAAGCCTTGGAGGTCTTGTAAAGAGACTCGGCGTTCCTCTGGTGAATATCCATACCTATGGTGCTTTTTTATATCAGCCGCTTTATAATTGTCTTAAAAAGCGCAAGGTTAAGGTCAGCGCAGAAGCGGAATGTTTGCTTACTGCTGAAGAGATTGCCGAAAAATCAGCAGAAGAAATACAAAGTATAATTGAAAAGGCTTTTACCTTTGATAATTTTGCTTGGCAGTATGAAAATAAGATAGAGATAAAAGAAAAAGACCGCGCTGTCGGTCTTGAAAGAATACTTTATAAATGTGCTTCTTGCGGAAAAGAAGGCGAAATGCACGGAGAAGGTACAGAAATTATTTGCAAAGCCTGCGGAAAGAAATATGAGCTGACAACTCTCGGCAAGCTGTCATCCGAGGACGGAGAAAAATTTGACCATATACCCGATTGGTATAATTGGGAGCGCGAATGCGTTAGAAAAGAGCTTTTAGAGGGAACTTACCTGCTTGATACCGAGGTCGAGATCGGCATGCTTGTGGATCATAAGGCACTTTATATGGTAGGCAAAGGCAGACTTACTCATAACAGTAACGGATTTAAGCTGACGGGATGTGACGGTAAACTCAATTATGAGCAAAAGCCGCTCTCGTCCTACGGCCTGAATTCCGATTATTATTGGTATGAGATAGGAGATGTTATCGGAATAGGAGACCGCAATTGCCTTTATTATTGTTTTCCGAAAAAAGACGGTGTAGTAACAAAAACAAGGCTCGCGGCAGAGGAGCTTTATAAGATGGCAAAGGAAAATAAATAAGCATAAAATCGGGATGTTGCACAAATAATGTACAGCATCCCGATTTGTTATTTGAAAGACGGAGGAGTAACCTCGGTTTTGTCAAAATCAGCATTTGCAGGAGAGGGCTCGGACATACTGAAATACATCTTTGCAGCCTTTGTTGTTCCGAAATCGCGGTTAGAGCCTGTATCCTGAACTTTATTAAAGGCTTCGCGGAACATTGCATTGTGCGCTTCCTCGCGGTTGAGAAGAAAATCAATGGTCTCGCGGACTTTCTTATCCTCGATTTGCCTGTAAAGGTACTCATAAACAACCTTTGCGCGCTGTTCGGAGGCGATATTAGAAAGAAGATCGGCACAAAGATCGCCTGTAACTGTAACATAATCTCCCGTCCAAGAATAGCCTGAAGCATTGATAAGACCGGGATTCAGACCGTTCTGTACATGCGCCTGGATCTCTCCGCCGGGAACTTTTGCGGCGTCAACGTCGTGTCCGTTCAGAAGATTTATCGTCTGTGCCACCATTTCAAGATGCCCCAGCTCCTCTGCGGCGATATCGAGAAAGAGATCCTTGATCTCCGGATCTTTAATACGAAAGCTCTGGGACATATACTGCATCGCCGCCTTGAGCTCGCCATTGCCGCCGCCAAGCTGTTCCTGAAGAAGCGCCGCATACTGTGGGTTCGGCCGCTCGACCGCCACCGGATGAAATAACATTTTTTCATGCTTAAACATTGATTTACCTACCTTAAAAGGCTTCCTTTCTTTTTTAGGTAGTATTTGTTTTGCGGCGGTTGATTATTCATAAATTGAACTGTTTTGAAAATATTTAATTTTTTCAAAAAAAGACTTGAAAAATCCTTCACAGTGTGATATAATATTATGCGTTTGAGTGAAAACTCAAAAATATGGAGAGATATCGAAGTGGTCATAACGGGGCTGACTCGAAATCAGTTTGTGGGCAACACCCACACGAGGGTTCGAATCCCTCTCTCTCCGCCATAAAAGCACTTGCAAACGCAGGTGCTTTATTCTTTTGTAAATTTGGAGCGGAAAATGGAACTGACAAAATATTTATGCACCGAAGTACCTGAGATAAGAGTGCAGGGAAGAGTGAGCAAGAGAAGAACTCGCGGTATACCGCTTTTTTGGACGGGTTCGGCTATAGAATTTAATATTACCGGAAGTGAGATATGGCTTGAATATACATGTGAGCACCACAACGGACCATCCTTTATGCGGGTCGAGATAGACGGATTTGACATGTACCGTTTTATGCTGGAGGACGGCACCCACAAGGCATGCATTATGAAGGGCTTTGGTATTGAGGATGTGAAAAATGTTCGCATTTACCGTGAAACGCAGGCTTCTTCAACCGTTATTACTCTTGACGCTCTATATACCGACGGTGAATTTAAACAACTTCCCGATAGAAAATACAAGATTGAGGTCTTCGGCGACAGTGTTACCAGCGGCGAAGGTCTTGCTGGTGCAGTCTGTCTTAAGCATTGGATTCCTGCGGTTTTTAGCTGCCGCGGTAACTATGCGCTTCGCGTGGCAAATGCGCTCGATGCCGATTGGAGCATAGTTTCCCAAAGCGGATGGGGTGTTTTCACCGATTGGCGAAACAACAGAAATAATGCGATCCCGAGATATTATGATTATGTTTGCGGTCCTATAAAAAGCGAAGAACAGACTGTCCTTGGATCTCAGGATATTTTCGATATTGAAAACGATAAGACAAATATTACGATTATTAACCTTGGCGGCAATGACAACAGTGCTTTTGGGGGCGAGACTTGGGTAGATGAGAACGGTGTTTCTCATAAAATGAGCCGTCCGGATGATCTCTATCTTATAGTCGATGCGGTTTATAATTTCTGCGCAAATATCCGAAAGCGCAATAAGAATACCCTTATTCTTTGGTGCTATAATATGCTTACCGATGGGCTTAATGACCAGATTATTGAAGGCGTTGAGAAATATATCAATGATTCGGCAGACGGCAAGGTTTTTACGGTATGCATTCCACGCGCCGATGACAGCATGAAGGGCTCGCGTAATCACCCCGGAACAAAAGCGCATAAGTTATACGCCGATGCGATACTGAAAAGGCTTGAAGAGATACTTTAATATAAAAAAGAAGTCAGCCAAAATTTGCTGACTTCTTTTTTATGTGCTTATTAGCGGCAGCTTTCGATGAACTTTACGATATCACCGACAGTTGCAAACTTATGAATATCATCGTCGGGGAACTGGATATCGAATTCTTCCTCGCAACGCATTGCGAGATCCATGAGCTCAACGGAATTGATGCCCAGATCCTGTGAAAGATCGCTCTCCATAGTGATGTCGGATTCCTTGATGTCAAATTCATCGACCAGCATAGCCTTTATCTTGTCGTACATTGTTAAAACCTCCATAGCCGTATTGGCAAAAATTTATTTAAACTTTTATAGTTTACTTGATTTTGAAGCGCTGTATCTTCTTTGATGTGGTTCTTTCAAAGGGCTCTTTGCGCATTTCAACCTGATGGATCTGCTTATAAGAGGGAAGCCTTTGATTAATGGTATTGATCTCTGATTTAATCATCTCATAAATCTCATCATCTGTCTTATCCTGCAGTATTTCCATATTGGGAACGCAGATGGCTGTGATAGTAGGCTCACCGGAAGCGTTTTCTCTTGCGAGAACTACAGATTCAAGAATAATATCAATAGGCTCGATATATTCCTCGATCTCCTCGGGGAAAACATTCTTACCGTTAGAAAGAATGATCACATTCTTTTTGCGACCTGTGATATAGATATATCCATCCTTGTCCATCCAGCCTATATCGCCTGTTCTGAACCAGCCGTCCTCGGTAAATACCTCGGCTGTGGCTTCGGGATTTTTGTAATATCCTATCATAACATTGTCGCCCTTGACAAGTATTTCGCCTGTCTCCTCACCGGGGGTCTTTTCGATCTTTACCGTGCATCCCTGAACGGGCTGCCCGACGCTCTTGAGGCGAACCTTGCCTGCGCGGTTAACCGCAACGAGCGGAGCGCACTCTGTGATCCCGTATCCCTCGAGAATAGTGATGCCGAAAGCATAAAAATCCTTTACAAGTTCGGGGCTGAGGGGAGCACCGCCGCAAACGATACTTTTCAGATTTCCGCCGAAGGAATCGATTATCTCCTTAAAGAGCTTTCTGCGCACGTCGATACCGCATGTGAGAAGCACATTATCAAATCCCATTGCGAATTTCAGCTTACCCTCAATGCCTTTTTTCTTGATCTCAGCCCAGATCTTCTTATGCATTGTTTCGGCAAAGAGCGGAACGAGCATAAGTGCGTTGGGCTTGAAGGCCTTGAAATTTTTCATAACATGCTTGAGAGAATCATTTATAAGGACCTGAGCACCGATGTTCATGAGGGCCAAATGTCCGCAGGTCATTTCATAGGTATGATGAGGCGGAAGAACAGAAACGAATGTGTTTCTGTCGTCATAGGGAGTGGACTGGCAGGAAGCGTTTATAGCCGCGGTAAGATTAGCAGTAGAAAGCATAACTCCCTTAGCAGTGCCTGTTGATCCCGAGGTGAAGATAACAGCCGCCATCTTTTCGGGAACTATCTCATAATCGGTATATTCGCTATACCCATTCTCAAGCTCTGTCTTACCGAATTCTATGAGATCGTCCATCGTAATATTCATCTCATCAGAAGCAAAATCGGTTGAAGGATGGATAGGGATAAAGAGCTTGACATTCGGAAGAAGGGGCTTTATAGCTTCGATCTTCTCGGTCAGCTTTTCTGTATAAACAACAGCCTCAACTTCCGCAAAATTCATAAAATATGCTGTTTGTTCATTTGAAAGATCGGGATCAACGGGAACTATATGTCCGCCGCCGTTAACTACCGAAATATAAGTTGCTGTATATCTGGGGTGGGTATGACCGATAATGGCAACACCCTTTCCCATAACACCTTTCTTTGCAAGAGCTGTACCTATATAAAGAGTTTCGTCATAGAGACGCTTGAAGGAATAATCGAGCGTTTCCCCTTTTTCGATATAAAAATAAAGTGGTTTATCGCCGAAAAGCTCGGCACCGCTTTTTACAAGGTCGCGAAGATCTTTGATAACCTTTGGTTTTCTCGCGCCCTTCAGGTTGTTGACCATTCTCATTATTTGGAACTCCTATTATTTAATAGTAAAATTTGCCCAAGACGGCTATATTGTATCACAAAGTAGTCGCTCTGTCAAGTAAAAACTTAAAATTGCTTATATTTCTCTTTGTAGTGTTACAATAGATGTGAGACTAAAAATAAAAAAAGAATAGAAAAAGTGATTGAGTTCTGTTAAAATAGAATTACCCCTAACTCACATCAACAGAAAGGACTCAATCACTTCATGAAACATTATACCACAAACAA
>JAFTXK010000086.1 GCA_017461635.1 Clostridia bacterium
AGGATATCTTCACCCACATCGAAAGCCTTTCCCATGCTCAGCTTCATTCCATGCCCGTTGGTAAGCTTGTTACCAGAGTTACTAATGATACCAACGCCATTTCCATGATGTTCACCAATATCATCGTCAATCTTATAAAGAACTGCTTCACAATTCTTGGAGTTCTCGCGGCAATGCTGGTGCTCAATTATGCACTGACCCTTATGGTGCTTTGCTTCGTTCCCTTCATCGTGCTCTTCACGGTGATCTTCCGTAAGTTCTCGCGCCGCGCATACCGCCGCGTTAAGGACGGTACAACCGCCATAAACACCTTCCTTTCGGAAAATCTTTCGGGCATGAAGATCATTCAGATCTTTAACAGAGAAGAACGTAAGATGGAAGAGTTTTCTGAGCAGAATGAGGCTCTCGGAAAAGCTAAGAATCAGCAGATATTCGTTTTTGGTATCTTCCGCCCCGTGGTCTATATGCTCTATGTTGCCTCGGTCCTCTGCCTGCTATATCTTGGCGGACGCGGCTATATCAAGGATACGGCTTTCCTCGGTCAGACCATCACAAGTGCCACTATCGTTACCTTCTATATGTATATAAACAAGTTCTTCAACCCGATTCAGAATCTTGCAGAGCAGTTCAACTGGCTTCAGTCTGCCTTTGCCTCGGCGGAAAAGATCTTTACGGTTTTTGATATCGAACCCGATGTCATTGACGAGCCCGATGCCATTGAGCTCGAGCATGTCGAGGGAAATATCGAATTCAAAAATGTATGGTTTGCTTATAACGAGGGCGAATGGGTACTTAAGGACGTTTCCTTCAAGGTTCGCGCAGGCGAAACGGTTGCTTTTGTAGGTTCAACCGGCTCGGGAAAGACCACTATCCTCTCTCTTATCTGTCGAAATTACGATATTCAGAAGGGCGAAATACTGATCGACGGCATCAATATAAAGAAGATCAAGATATCCTCTCTGCGCAGTCATTTCGGACAGATGCTCCAGGATGTTTTCCTATTTTCGGGTACTATCAGAAGCAATATTCTGCTCCGCATGGAGGGTGTGGATGACGAAAAGGTCATGGAAGCATGCCGTTATGTAAATGCGGATAAGATAATAAATAAGCTCCCCGCAGGACTTGATGAAGAGGTGCGCGAGCGAGGAAATAACTTCTCCGCAGGTCAGCGTCAGCTCATTTCCTTTGCAAGAACCATTATCCACGGTCCCGAGGTCATGATTCTTGACGAGGCAACGGCAAATATCGATACCGAGACCGAGGTGCTTATTCAGGATTCTCTCGAAAAGCTGATGAATATCGGAACACTGCTGATGGTAGCCCACAGGCTTTCCACAATACGGCATGCCGATAACATCATCTTCCTATCCCACGGCGAGATAGTTGAACAGGGCTCTCATGAGGAGCTTTTGGCAAAGAAGGGACGTTATTACGGTCTTTATATGCTCCAGAGCGATAAGGAGCGGCTCACAAAAGTAACAATCCCGCATAATAAAAACGGCTCGTAAGAGCCGTTTTTATTATGCGGGATATCAGAAGAGCTCAATAAGCTCCTTTGGACTTTTTGTGAAATCAATAGTACCGTTTTCTGTAACTGCAAGCATATCCTCTATGCGGCAGCCATATTTGCCCGCGATATAAATTCCGGGCTCACAGGTAACAACATGTCCTGCTTCAAGCTTCTTATCGGGAGAAACCTTGGGAGAAAGTCTCGGTGCTTCATGGATGAACATACCAACGCCATGTCCCAGACCGTGACCGAAGCATCCCTTATATCCCGCACCCTCAATGATATCGCGGGCAACCTTATCCACCGCATGACAGCTCTCACCGAGCTTTATCATCTCGATTCCTGCAAGCTGTGCCTCCAGCACTGTATTATAAAGCTTTTTCATATCAGCATCAGCCTTGCCGAGAACTACAGTACGGGTCATATCAGAGCAATAGCCATCAAGCCTTGCACCGTAATCCATTGTAAAAAAGCCCTTTTCAAGCTTCCTGTTTTCGGGAACGCCGTGAGGGAGCGAAGAGGATTTGCCGGAAACTGCAATAGTGTCAAAAGCAACCGACTGCGCGCCTTTGCTTCTCATAAAGAATTCAAGCTCCAAGGCGACCTCAAGCTCGGTCATCTCGGGCTTGATAAAATTAACGATATGGTCAAATGCCGCATCCGTGATCGCCTGAGCTCGTGCTATAATATCAAGCTCATCCGAGGTCTTGCGCTCACGCAGATTTTCGATGACCTCCGAGCCGCCACGCACCATTTGAGTGCCCTCAAAAAGCTCCGAGAAGCGCAGATAAGACGCGCAGGACAAAGTATTGTCCTCAAAATAAAGTCTCTTTACATCGTTTTCACCGAGAAGAGCCGCGATTTCAAGGCGCATATCCGAGGGCATGAGTATCTCAAATTCATCTCCCACCTGAGCCTCTGCCGCCTCAATATAGCGGAAATCAGTAATAACGTATGATTTTTTGCGGGTCACAAGAACATAACCGTCGGTAAAGCTAAATCCCGTAAGATAATATTGATTCAGCTCGCTTGTTACAAAAATGCCGTCGATATCGGCGTCCATTGCAGCGAGAAGTCTGTCTTTTCTTGTCATATCATTACCTCATTTCATTGAATATTCAAGGCAAGCGCGCTTCATATAGAAGGCATCCTCAGCCTGTGTGCCCGCAGATTCGCAAATGATCCTCGGCGCAAGGTCATATTTAACTATTACCTCCGCAAGGGGCTCGAACACAGGACCGAACTCGGTATCCGCAAAGGTCAGATGCTTTTTTTCACCTGCCGCGGTATATTCGATCTTTGAAAAATGACAGTGTATATTTTTTGCAATATCATCTCCAAGCTCTTCGCCTATGCGGTCGAAAACTCGTTTATATGCATCGTCATTTGGGAAAAGTCCCCCCTGCACTCTTGCATTGAGATGTACGATATCCACAACCGGAACATAGCAAGGTGCTGTCTTGCATAGCTCTATGACCTCATCAAGAGTTCCGAGCTGATTTATCTTCCCCATAGTCTCAAGACCGAGCTTTACCGAAGTATTCTTATTATCCTCCGCAACTCTCTCCAGCGTGTCTCGCGCAAGAGCCATCGCCTCTTCGCGAGTGATCTTTGCCGCGCTTCCGCTGTGGATAACTATCCTATCAGCCCCCAGAAGCTCAGCAGCCTTTATGCTGTCTCTGATATAATCAAGGCTCTTTAGGCGTTTTTCTTCTTCAATTCCGGAAAGTGAGATGAAATAAGGCGTATGAAGCGACATGAGAATACCATGCTCAGCCGCCTTTTTTCCCAGTGCCTTGAGGGTCGCCTCCGAGGTGCGCAAACCGTTGCCTGCCTGATATTCATATGCGTCAAGTCCCATTTCGCGAAGCCAACCGAATGCTTCCATTGTGGACTTATGCCCCTCGGCATAGAAGCTGTCGCAATTTCCCGCGGGACCGAATTTTGCTTTTAACATAGAGTTCTCCTTTTTTACTGCAAGAACTGTTTTCTTACCTGCTGTCGTTTAAAATAAGAAATAAAGGGCTTTTCGAGAAACCTCTTGAATCTGAAGAAGAAGGTCTTCTGATCGTGGATCGGCGGTACAAGTATAGCGCGAAGACCGAGACGCTTACCCACAAGAACATCGGTAAAGATCTGGTCGCCGATAACGCATGTGTCCGCACGGTCGCATTTAAGACGGCTCAGTACATCAAGATAGCTTTTTGTGGAAGGCTTTTTGCAATCATAATATGCGGGAAGATGCAGGCTCTGATTAAAGCGGTGAACTCTTGCCGCATCGTTATTTGACATCAGAGCCGCGCTAATACCCGCATTCCTGAGATCCTCAAACCATTTGATAACTCTCTGATTAGGGTCGGGAGCTTCATAGGGAGCAAGAGTATTGTCGATATCGACAAGTACTGTCCGCACACCGATAGAATGTAAAAACTCGGGAGTGATGTCGCTGAACTTATCAAACATGTAATCGGGTAAAAATAAGGAAGCCATTGTAAATTTGTCTGCAAAAGCAGATTTTTCCTTTTCTAAACTTACTTTGCGCATAGCGCATACATTAAATTGTATCATATAATCGCATATTTATCAAGGGATTTTTTGATTTTTTGCAAAAAATATTGTTTTTTTTTAAAATACTCTTGACAAATCATAGTAATTGTGATATGATATTAGGGCGGTTTTGAGAAAGACGCATATGCGGGTGTAGTTCAATGGTAGAATTCCAGCCTTCCAAGCTGGTCGCGTGGGTTCGATTCCCATCACCCGCTCCAACCGCTGCGCGGCATGTACCCTTAGCTCAGCCGGATAGAGCAACTGCCTTCTAAGCAGTAGGTCGAGGGTTCGAATCCCCCAGGGTACGCCAAAAGCAGTGGTTATTTAATTTATATGGTGGGATTAGCTCAGTTGGTTAGAGCGCCAGGTTGTGGCCCTGGAGGTCGTGGGTTCGACCCCCATATCTCACCCCAGAAGAAAAGGACGGTAAACCGTCCTTTTTCCATTAAATATATAAACCGCTGTTATCTGCTTTATCTTTTCAATTTACACTATCTTTTTCAAAAAGACTTGACAAAAACACTCTATATTGGTATAATAGTTAAGTAAAAAAATTTAACGGGATGTAGCGAATATGGTAGAGCGCCTGCTTTGTTAGCAGGATGTAGCATGTTCAAATCCTGTCATTCCGACCAACAGCCTTAGTAGTCCAAGGATTACTAAGGCTGTTTTGCAATATTATCGTTTTAATGAGATAACCCGGATTGCAGACAGAAAAGGGGGATATTTATATGGAATTTGAAGCTTTTGAAAATCTTTATCAGCACATATGTCAAAATCATGTAGAAAGACTATATGATCTTTATAACTCTGAAATTAACACTTACAATACAAAGTCTAACAGCAAGAAAATTATCATTAAATTCGATCCAAGGGAAATTAACAATGCTTCTGCCTGCTCGGATGCATCCGATATTATTATAATTTATAAAGGATTATTAAAGAATCTGCATAAGGCAACACAGCTTTTTATTGAGCGCGAATATCAGCTTCTCACAGATGATGAAAAAGCAACAATATCTTTTTTTGTTTTTTCGATATCAACACACTTTATAATTTGTCATGAATTTGCGCATCTTTATTGCGGACATTGTGATCTGCTTAATAAAATAAATAACAAAAATGTATGCCTGCGCCTTGATTTTGATTCTGATATTGGGATAACCCCTTTAGATCATCAAGCTCTCGAAATGAATGCAGATGCAGTTGCAGCATGTCGCACGACAGATTATGTTTTGTTTGAGCCATATCACCATAGATCAATTATCGAATCAATTCACAATAAAAATATGGCTGTTGATTTATTACTTAAGGCTATGAATATTACTTTTTTTGTTCTTCGGAGTTTTATGCCTCCTATTTCCGATATTTATTTTGAAACTCGCAGTCATCACCCCGCCCTTCTTCGCCAAATAATGAATAATCAAACTTTAATAAAATATCTGCAAACAGAATACGGAAAATCGATTTCAGAAAAGAATATAGATGAGCATTTTGCTTCCGACGAAAAAACGCTTTGCGAGTTATTTTATGTTCCATTAAATGCCGAACATTATAAAAACAATCTAAGTCAAGTTATTCTTGAACATGAACAGAAATTACGCACCCATTGGAATTCTCTATATAATAAACTTGCTCCATTCTCTCGTTCTGAGCTTCCGCCGATATTCTAATTTTAATTTTTTCCTCTCCGCGTTCTCTGCTTTTCCTCGCTTGATCATCTCAGTGTTTTTTGTCTCAGATGTGACACAGCTCGTGAAAAACAGACCGTACTTCCATTATAAAGCGCTTAAAAGCTCGCTATTTTTCATTTTGGCAAAATAATATGACAAAAAATTCACAAACTTTTGCCAAAGTACTTGAAATCCTATATTTTCTGTGATATAATAGTCGAGGTTACAAAAGAAATTTTTTTATGGAGGATTAACATAATGGCAAAAACCAATATTGTGGATTGGAAAACAATCACAAACTTTGTTATTGATTCCTTTGTCGGGTACGGCGTTCCCCGCGCGGATGCTGAAATCTGTGCCG
>JAFTXK010000087.1 GCA_017461635.1 Clostridia bacterium
ACGTGAGCTCAAAATGGAGAGCAGGGCATCAAATTCTCTGATACCCGTTTTGATATGATCAACCGCAACAGTGGTTGATTTTGATATTATGCTTCTGTCCTTTTTCTGGTAATATTCGGCTTTGGCTTCATACATGCGTTTTTCTGCTTCGATAACGAGGCTTTCAGTATCGATATTCTTATTTCGGAAGGACATGCCGATGGAAACATGATAATCCATAGCTTGTATCTTTTTATCCAGTTCAACTATCAGCTCTTCCACTGTTTCTTTCGGAGTATTTTCGGTAAAGACAAGAAATTCGTCTCCTCCGATTCTGAAAACATGTCCTTTTTCAAAGACTTCCTTAAGGGTTGAAGCAATAAACAGCAGCATACCGTCACCTGTGCTGTGACCGTATTTGTTATTGATAATATGAAGTTCGTTTACGTCAATATATATGCATGAAAGCTCATCGGACATCTTTTCATCCTGCCGAGCGATCTCCTTTTTATAAGCCAGTCTGTTAGAGAGTCCGGTCAGAGAATCGGTAACGGCTATAGCTTCGGTCTTGTTCAGATATTTTTTATTATATATCGCCATGGAGAAGCAAACAGCTATTTCCGCAAGAAGGGATCTGACCCCGGAATTCTTTTTCGAGTTTATAACTCCGAGAATGCTTATGTGATTATTTTTATTTGCGATTCCCGCAAAGGAGATCTGCTTGATTCCGTGATCTCTGAGAAAATCAAAGAAATCAGCATCGTTTCTTCTCAGCTCGGTATTTGCAACCAGCCTCAAAACATTTACGGTGGGGATATTTATATTCTTTTTGTCTTTAAAAGAATGATGTAGCAGCTTGGCAACAAAATATTTTCTGTCGGTGCCGGTAAGAAGCTTGTCGGAAAGGGAGGGAGCTATATAGTTATAGTCCTCGCCATCGGTATCAACAAAAAAAGCAGAACGGGAATGTGCGAATTTTGAAATATTCTCAAGAGCGTCTCTGATGCTTCCGGTCTGCTGATTGATTTCGAGAAGACGTTTTCTTATTCCGGAAGCTACGGAATTTAATTTTGATTGCTTTTGTTCTGCCTCAAACATGAGCAGAAGATATGCCGTCATTATGATTATTATGCTAAGGAACATAAGCAGAAGATTTGAACCGGCATTCCTTGCTTCTGAGAAAACATTGCTTTCAGGGGCTGCCAGCATGATCTGCCAGTCGCTTATTTCAAGAGGAGAATAATGGATATAAAGGGTATCATCCGTAAAATTTGATTCAAAAGAAGAAAATCCCGATTTTCCCTTATCTATATCATTTTTTAGCTGTTCATAAGAAAACTCTTTTTTGAAAACTCTTGATGAGAGCGAACTGATATTTGGAAATTTATCCGGATGAGTATTTATTATAAGGTTTCCGTTTCCTCTCTCAATAACATAGAGCTGAGCACGGATCTCTTCGGCTTTTGAAAGGTATCTTTCAGAGATGGTTTCTATTTTAATAACACCGTATAGAATAGCGACGGTTTCATTCTCGTGGATTATTGGAACAACATTTCTGACAACTTCCTTTTGCGGATTTGTAATATCGTTTACTATGCCGCTGATATATTCCCCAAGGAGCTTTTCTTCTTCAAAATCAATGATGTCTTTTGAAGGATAGAAAGGACCAATCTCTGTCAAAAAAGTATTATCCGGCAAAAGAATGCCTATATTTCCGATAAGTCCTATAGCTTCAAAAGATTTTAAAAGTACATCATAGCTTTCGCCGTAGGAATGAAGCTTTGCGGCGAAATTTGCCATAGTCAGCAGGTTTTCACGGTCGGATATCATTTGCAGTTCGATAGCTTCTTTTATTTCTTTTGTTTCAACATGCAGGTTATTAAAACCATCGCGTTCAGCATCTTTATATATGTAATTTATCATTGAAACAAAAAACATTACGAGCAATACCGCAACAATAATAGTATAAATAATTCTGCTTCGTATCTTTTTGCTCCAGCTAATAGTTTTCATCAGATCACTTCCTATTGATTTTGTGATATATTAATATTAATTCTGAAAAATTATACGATATTTTTATTATTATACCATATTTATACACAAAAGTCAATACATACGTAAATCACAGATAATATTGCTGAATTTACAAAGGAAATTGCAGTGATTCAGTGTAATTCTTTATGAAAACCTCCGCATCTTCAACCGGAGTTCCCCTTGAATAGAACCAGCCTTGTATATAGTCGCACTGCGATTTTGAAACAAAATCATTCTGTTTTTTTGTTTCAACACCCTCGCAAATAACCTTGAGATTAAGGCTGTGTGAAAGTGCGATAATACCGTCAAAGAGCTCCTTGCCCTTGTTCTTTTCTGTTTTCAGCAGGATATCTCTGTCGATCTTAACTATATCAATAGGATAGTCACAGAGATTTGCAAGGGAAGTATAGCCGTTTCCGAGATCGTCAAGTGCTGTTCTGAAGCCCAGCTCCTTTATTTTTGTGACATTTATCATGGCTTTTTCATAATCTTTTTCAATAGCATCCTCGGTTATTTCCAGTACCAATCTCGAAGGATCAAAGGTATATTTATTCGAGATATTCTTGATTTTGGCTATGAAGTCCTCTTCTGAAATAGTTATTCTTGTAAAGTTGCAGGAGATCGAAATGTTGCACAATTCTGTGGAGCTCCATTTTTCAAGCTGACGGCAGACCTCCTCGAACATATAGTAATCAAGTCTTGTTATAAGACCTGTGCGGTTCATTATATCAATATATTTTGTGGGTGACAGCAATCCCATTGTAGGATGCACCCATCTTGAAAGTGCTTCGGCAGAGACGATATTCTTATTTTTATTATCAACTATGAATTGCAGATAAAGCTTGAATTCATTATTCATGAGACCGTTGATTATGCTGTCGCTGATCTCTTTTTCTTCCTTAACGCTGTGGATACTGTGCTCATCGCAGAAAATGATCTGCTTATCTGTTCCGAATAACTTGCTGCAGTTTTTTCTGAGATTGAAAAGTATGAGCTCGCAGTTTCTGTCTGAATCCTTTAGATTATATAATGCCGCATGAAAGACAAGCTTCTTATTGATCTTGGCGGGATCGGTATACTCATTGAGCTTATCGATAATATTCTTGAGCTGTTCCGTCGCACTCTCAACATTCGTATTTTTGAAAGCGAAAGCAAAGCCGTTTTCTGTTATTCTCGCCGCAAATTCGTTATATCCTGTTGAAGATGACAACAGATTGGCTGTATATTTGATAACATCGCTGAAGGTCATATTATCATGATATGCCTCAAGGTAGTTTACATCGAGGATGATATATGCGATATAATAGAGATTTCTTGAAAAATCCGAAATATCATTTTCAAAGTGTCTTTCAAAAAACAGATGATTGCCGATGCCGGTTTCCGCATCGGTCATAATATTCTTTTTTATCTCTTTTTTTGCTTCCTTCAGCTTCAGTACAACGAGCACCATTACAGCGGCTAAAAGCATAAGGAAGAGAACCGAAACAAAAACTATACCTGTATTGCTTCCCGGTTTCTGCTCAGCTTGAACCGCAAAGACATCTGCCGAAAAGAAAATAGACAGTGCTAAAAAAAGTAGGATGATCGAAAATGACCTTTTTCTCATAAAATACCGTTCCTATCTGTAATTTTTTTGAAATCCTCAATAATGATCTAAAAAACAAAAAGCCGCAACAATAAGCAATCCGGTAAAGGATTGCATCATCATTGCAGCTAGACCGGCATAGCAACAAGTTGCCTTAGCCTCCGGGCTTTGCGTCATCGGCTTTCGCCGATTTTGCCAAATATTTATAATATCTACTAATATTATATACAATTTTTAGTGCTTTGTCAATGATTTTTTGTTTTTTATGCAAAATATGTTTGATTTTAAATTTAATATTTGATCTGTTCAATATTTTTACAATATTCAGTGAAAAAGGACACTTTATAATTGTATACGCTTTCATCTTCTCCGCTGTATCGGTAAATTACGACCTTTTCAAGATTAATACACCTTTTAAGTATCTCTTCCAAAAACTTTCTGTCAGCCTCAATACCGTGACCAAGGATGACTAATGTTTTTATATTTTTGTACTTCAGATCCGGTGTCAGAAAATGGCTTCTGTGTTTTTTTAAAAATTTATCTATAGTGCTGTAATGGGGAATAAATTCTTTTACTTCATCATCTATGCCTCGTCCCGTGTTCTCCCAATGATGATAATTCTCCAATCCCTCTCTTAAGGCTTGATATTTTTTACCGGTTGGATCATATTTTTTCTTTCCGATAAAATATCTGCGAAACGCCAAGGATTCTCGGCAGATACTTTTTGCCCATTGCATATCCTCGTACTGTGCAAGGCAAGGTTCATCACGGTAGTCATATCCCAAAAGGATATCGTCCTCCTTAAGCGACCCGTGAACATAGATAATATTGTTTGTATACGCCTCTGCGGTCTCAGTATAGTTGAAATTAATTGCGACAGTATTTTTGTTGAGGTATTTTTCAATACAAGGTTTTTTCTTAATAGGAGCGAGAGAGGTCTCATGCTCCAGATAGTTTTTTAACAATACATGGATCTTCTTGAAAATATCTGTGAGCTCTCTGACTTCTTTGCGGTTATCATCGAAATCACAGTTTTCCGACACGGATTTAAAAAACAACTTTTCTGAAAGAATACGAATGTTCTCTTCAAAGAGATACCAAGTGCTTATGTCTTCTATCTCACAATACTCTTGGAACTTTTCTAAAGAAGGATCTTTTGTTTTGCTAACAAAAGATTTATAATCGGTGTTATAACCGTGATTCATATCAAAGCCGTTTCCGATTATAGCCAGGGTTTGAGGCTTTTTTGTAAATAAACTCATATTTCCACCATCCTAAAAATGTTATAAATTTGTTTTTACTTTGACACTTTTTATGTGTTTCTTTATTTAAATTATACCATCAAAAACGAAAATTGTCAAAAGTTTTATTTAGCATCAAAATTTGGACGCAGGTTCAATTTTGGTTCGTGCAAAAAGCCTAAGCTTTCGAGCCGGTCACCTAAAAAAGGAAACACCGCAGAGCAAGGAAACCTCGCCATAGCGGTGTTATATGTTATATAACACTTTACGAGTTAATGAATAAACTTGCGAAACAAAAGATTTATCGCTATTGCGATATGATATACTTGCTCCGCAAGCATGATATATTTGCACTCCGTTAAAAAAGATATAATATCCGTTCCTCATATGCCGAAGGCATATATCATCGCGCGACAGTGCGATATCATATCGAAGATATATCACCCGTTCCGCAAGGAACGTATATCATTGAAAAACGACGTGTCGAAACACGTCGTTTTTTCTTGGTGGAGGCGACGGGAATCGAACCCGTGTCCAAAAATCCGTTGATATGACTTTCTCCGTGGGCAGTTTGTCATTTGAAGATTCCCACGCGGGAGCGTCGGCAAACAGACTTTCCTTTGCGGTAGCCCTTTTTTGCTTGATCGGTTCAAGGGCGAAAGGCCGATGCAAGTTCACTGCTGAAAATGACGCTCAGGCCGAGGTCGCAGTAGTCCTCGGCGGAACGGGCGGTATAAAAAGAACCGCAGCACTGCCGACTAAATGCGCCTGAGGCGCATCAAGTTAGGCAGCCAGAGCAACTTTAGAGTTGTCGTTTAATTTTAAGTTTGGCCATTTTGACGGGATTAGCCGGCCCGCCACGCTTATCATATCTCAGAATCCCTGTCGAAACCATTGCGCCCCCATAAAAGACGCTCCTCGGCGATCTGAGATAAGCATCGTATATTATATAACATTTTCCGAAAAAAGTCAAGGGAAATCATATTACAAATATATTTCATTATTTACAAAATGAGACAACAAATGCACAAGTCCGTTTTTGGCGGAGTTGTGCATTTGGCATCTCTTTTTATATAATCAATCTAAATACTCAAAGCGCTTAACAGGCAGCTCAGCGACACTTACATATTCCTCGAACATCCACTTGGGGCGAACCCACAGGTTTCCGTTTTCAAGTGATCTATAGATAACGGTGTCCTCAAGGTTTTCACTGTCAAAACCAATGCCGATAACCTCATATTCGCCGCCCTTATAGTGACGGTATTTACCGAGCTTGATCTCACCGGTGGGATTTGCGGGATCGTATCTGAGTCTTGATTTTTCGATTTCAGGTGGATGATAGCCGTGTGTTCCGCTCTGCAAAAAGTCGATAGCTTTTATACCGCTGAAGCAATTATAAAGCGTGGTAGTGGTTGAAGGAGGGCAGACATAGTCACCGAGTCTTGCCTGGATTTTAACCGGACATTTTACTCTTGTTGCCTGCGCAACTGTGTCAAAATAACGAAGGCCCTCTGCAAATTTAGGTCTCCAGCCTGCCATAAAGCCGCAGTTTTCCGCGTTCAGATTGCAGAACCATGGAACATTGATATCAAGGAATGTAACATCCTTATCGTGAGCCGCAACAGTCGTCGCTTGGAAAGCACCTTGGCTTCCGCCGTTTGCCGTAAGTCCTTTGCCATTCCACTGGGGAAGAGACTTTGCAAACTTGACACCTACCAGATCTCTTATCATAACATTGCGCCAATATGTTGTCATATTAGACGCATTTTCTGTTTCGCTCATACCGTATCCGGAAAGCTCTTTATGATATTTGACCTCTGCCTCAACGCGGGCAAGCTCGTTTTCGATACCGTGAGCATTTATCCAAAAAGTGACAGTATTATCGCGAAATTCAGGGCGTGCCGGAGCAATGGCATATCCTGAAAAAAGCGCACGTAGAGGATGCTTTTTACCATCATCGGGATATGTAAGGATTCCCGAAGCGGGTCTGCCGTCACAGGGAACGGAAACTCTTATGTCATATGCCTTAAAGCCCTTTGGAACATCCTCGGTTATCTCTCTTTCATAGAGAATCTCCGGTGTGTGCTCGGCAACCATTCTTTCGATGTCAGCCCAATATTCATCAAAGTCCTCGGGAATGGTATCGCAGTATTCCAGCTTGTCGATATCTGCACCTGCGCCTGCTTCGAGAACGTCAAATGAAGGATCGGCGTATGAGTCTTTCATATGTACTGTTGCATAAAGATGAACGTAGCCGGGGCGGTCAAGAGTCGTTTCGATAATAAGCGGTTCATGATTATTGAACTTAAAAACGTCGGTCATGAACTTGCCGTCGTCACATCTGACACTCCATTTGATAAAAACATATTCAACGGGCTGGGAGTTATTTTTTGCTTCAATTTTGAAAACTATCTTTTCTCCGCATTTATATGATATCGGGGATTTGTTTGTAGTACATTTTAAATATTTAGACATATAGCAACTCCTTTTATAAAAGTCTGTGTAATTATATCACTGTAATTTTCAAAAGTCAAGCATTATCGGAAATTTTTCTATATATTAGTATTTAACTACTTGAAAAACAGAATTTTCTGTGATATAATAATACGAATATTAAATTGAAAGGATAAAAAATGCTTCAGCTTAAGAATATTTCCTATGTTGTTGATGATAACGGTAAGGAAAAAGAGATAATTAAAGATGTAAGTCTTGAAATAGATGAAAGATTTGTGGCGATTACGGGCCCTAATGGCGGCGGAAAATCAACACTTGCAAAGATCATTGCCGGTATTTATACGCCTACAGAGGGAAGGATCATACTTGACGGCGAGGATATCACAGAGCTTTCGATTACCGAGCGTGCAAAGAAAGGCATCAGCTTTGCTTTTCAGCAGCCTGTGCGCTTCAAGGGCTTGACGGTAAAGGATCTTATAACCCTTGCGGCGGGCAAGGAGATCAGCGTTGCAGAGGCTTGTGCATATCTTTCCGAGGTCGGACTTTGCGCGAGAGATTATATAAACAGGGAAGTGAACGCAAGTCTTTCGGGCGGCGAGCTTAAAAGAATCGAGATCGCTATGATCATTGCACGCGGTACTAAAATTTCTGTTTTTGATGAGCCCGAGGCTGGCATCGACCTTTGGAGCTTCAATAATCTTATCAATGTTTTCGAGAAAATGCACGATAATATAAACGGTTCTATCATCATCATTTCTCATCAGGAGAGAATTCTCAATATTGCCGATAAGATAATAGTTATTGCAGGCGGTAAGCTTGACAGGATCGGTAAAAAAGAGGAAATTCTTCCCGAAATGATGAATGCTTCGGGGGCATGTAAGGTGCTTACCGATAAGGCTGTTTAAGGGGGGAATGACATGGATCTGATTCAGAAAAATTTGCTTCAGAACATAGCCGGAATTAATGCAATTCCCGAAGGAGCATATAATATCCGAGCAAACGGCGCGCTTGCCTCCAGAAATACCACCGAAAATATAGATATCGTCACCAAACAGGATAAATCCGGTATCGATATATTTATAAAGAGTGGAACTAAGGGAGAAAAGGTCCATATTCCGGTAATCATCAGTGAAACAGGACTTGATGACCTTGTTTATAATGATTTTCACATCGGTGAGGACTGCGATGTTACCATTGTTGCAGGCTGCGGCATCCATAACTGCGGCTCGGAAAAATCGAGCCATGACGGTATTCACAGCTTTTTCGTCGGAAAAAATTCAAAGCTTAAATATATTGAAAAGCATTACGGTGAGGGCGGAAAGGAAGAAGCCGGCGGTGAGAACGTCATGAATCCCACTACCATTATCAATCTTTCCGAGGGAAGCACAATGGAGATGGAGACTACCCAGATCCGCGGTATCGATTCCACAAACCGTATTACAAACGCGCGTCTCGAAAAGGATGCAACTCTTATCATTCACGAAAAGCTGATGACGCACGGTAATCAGTATGCCAGAACCGAATTTAAGGTCGATCTTGATGGCGAGGATTCCAGCACAAATGTTGTTTCGCGAAGCGTTGCAAAGGACACATCACACCAGATATTCATTTCCAAGATAAACGGAAATAGTAAGTGCGCGGGTCACACCGAGTGTGATGCGATCATAATGGACAGTGCCAGCGTAAGTGCTATTCCCGAGATCATGGCGAACAGCACAGAGGCGAGCCTTATCCACGAAGCCGCAATCGGCAAGATCGCGGGAGAGCAGCTCATAAAGCTCATGACCTTGGGGCTTACAGAGGAAGAGGCTGAAGAGCAGATAGTAAACGGATTTCTTAAATAAAAATACGGGGTATCTTGGGAGATACCCCCAGATTACTGACAAAGCCTATTTCAGACGCGAGATAGGCTTTGTTTTTTGTTAAGGTAGAAGAAAAACGCGAAGAAATTGGAGGAATCCCTCCAACATATGGAGGCAATCTTTTTCATATTCTGCACAGCGGCAGTGAGCA
>JAFTXK010000088.1 GCA_017461635.1 Clostridia bacterium
ACCGCCTTGAATATGAGGTGGTCGGATACCGTCATTTCGGCGAGAGCTGGGGCATAAAAAAAGGCATTATCATGGGGCGTCCGGACACAGACGCGGTATGGAATGAGCTTGATACCGTTATCGATCACATTTACCGATACAAAAGCGGCACAGGTCTTAAAATATCAACGACATTCGTTGACGAAGGCGGACATTTCACAAACGAGGTTCGCCAAAAATGCCGCGAACGTCTTGGGAAAAAGGTGTTTCCCATAAAAGGCAAGGGTGGAGACGTTCCATATACCTCACCGCCGAAAAAACAGAAGATCGTTATCGGCGGCAGGTTTATCGGCACATGCTGGTGGTATCAGCTCGGTGTCGATTCGGGAAAGCACATCATTATGGCGAATCTCAGAGTGCAGGAGCCCGGCGGCAAATACTGTCATTTTCCTCTGCGCGACGATTACGGTCCGGCATATTTCAAAAGTCTTCTTTCCGAGGCGAATGTCTATGATCAGAAAACAAAAAAATTCGTTTGGAAAAAGATACCCGGTCACGAGCGAAACGAAGCTCTTGACTGTCGAAACTACGCAAACGCCGCCGAAAGAACGTTATCGCCTGATTATGACGCGCTCGAACGCCGTTTGAGAGGGAATTCACACGCGGCGGTGTCTGCTCCGATAAAGCGTTCTGCCGCCCCTCGTAAGAAAATAAACAAAAATCAGTTCAACGACTGGTAAAAACGGAGGTCGATATGACAAAAGACGAAGCAAAAAAGCTTTATGAATATTACGACAAGCTCATTGACAAGCTTACTGCCGCGAAGCTCGCACTGATCGAGGGCGGCGTGAAAAGCTACACCATAGATAACCGCTCGCTTACAAGATTTGATATAGACACACTGTCGAGCGAAATAGAAGCGGCGGTAAAGAAACGCGACGAATACCGAGCCAGAATGAACGGTGCTCATGCAAGAAGGGCTTTCGGTATAATACCGAGAGATTTTTAACACAGGTATACAGCACTATGCTCAGTGCTTTATACAAGTGAACCCTCGCAGAGATTTTTCTCCTTTGCTCCGCGAGGGTTCACAAACTATAAAAAGGACGGTGAAAAAACTTGGATAAACCGATAAGGAAAGCGGCTACCTCGCCGCCAAAGGCAAGCGGCTACAGCGATGCGGGCGCAAGCGCGTCAAAACGGTCGCTCAGTGGATTTATCGCGAGAAGCAGCGCGCCGTTTCAGGACATAGATTTCAATAACGGAACTTTGAGACAGCGCGCCCGTATGCTCTGTATGTCAACGCCTATTGCGGCGTCCGCTATCAACACCAACAGAACAAAGGTGGTGGGAACGGGTCTGCATATGCGTTGCGCCATAAACAGAGATATTCTGGGGCTCTCGGAAAATGCCGCAAAGGAATGGCAGAAGAAAACCGAAGCTGAATTTCGCATGTGGGCAAAAAACAAACGGAGCTGTGACGCTCTCGGACTTAATAATTTCTATGGTCTGCAGCAGCTGGCGGTCAAATCATGGCTCATGTCGGGTGACTGCTTCGCTTTGTTTAAGCGTTATGATGCGACAAAGATGAACCCCTATACTCTGCGCATCCACATGATAGAGGCTGACCGCATAGCAACGCCTACAGACGCGGGCTTATCCATCGTGGGAAATACCGTTGGAAAGAATCCGAAGAACAGTAACAGGATATTTGACGGAGTTGAGGTAGACAAAAACAATCAAGTCGTTGCATATCACATCAGAAGCACATATCCCGGGCAACTGCTCAGCGAAAAGACCGAGTGGTATAGAATCCCCGCCGTAGGAGAGGAAACGGGGCTTCCGAACATACTTCAGATAATGGACGCCGAGCGTCCGGATCAGTACAGAGGCGTTACATATCTCGCTCAGGCGATAGAACCGCTCCTTCAGCTCCGCAGATATACCGAAGCACAGCTTATGGCGGCGATAATTCAGTCCTTCTATACCGCATGGATCGTAACCGAAAGTGCGCCGAATGAAATCCCCTTCGGCGAGGTGGGCGGCGGAGGTATGTCGGGTATTCCCGATGATCAGCCTGAAGAGGTAAGTGACAGTGAGAACGAATACGAGCTGGGGCCCGGTACGGTCGTTCATCTCAAAGAAGGCGAAAAGATAGAATTCGGCAATCCCAATATCCCCACAGCCGGATTTGACGTGTTCTTCAAAGAAATGTGCAAACAGCTCGGAAGCGGTCTTGAAATGCCCTATGATGTTCTCATGAAAGAATTCAATTCTTCTTACAGTGCCGCCAAAGGCGCGCTTGAAGAAGCATGGGAAGCCTTCAAAATGCGCCGTGTATGGCTCGTTGACGATTTCTGTCAGCCTGTATACGAAACATGGCTATCCGAAGCCGTTGCCATCGGCAGAATTAAAGCTCCGGGATTCTGGAATGATCCGCTGATAAGAGAGGCTTGGTGCTCCGCACGTTGGGACGGACCTGCACAGACCCATCTTGACCCTGTCAAAGAAGCGGCAGCAAATAAGATTCTTGTTTCTCAGGGGTGGAAAACAAACGAGCAGGTCACAAGAGAATTCTACGGCGGCAGTTTTGATGAAAATGTCGAAACGCTGATCAGAGAAAACGAAAAATTAAAGGCGGCAAACGATGCCGCGGGAGGTACAAAAAATGCCAAATAAAATTTTAACGCCTATAAGCATCGCAAAGCCCTGCTATGCCATGGCAACGGTAAACGGAAGTGAAGCCGAGATAACCATGTACGGCGAGATCGTCAGAAGCCAGCCGAAAAACTACTGGACGGGAGAGCCGATTGAGGGCTCTTACATCATCGAAAGCGAATTTCTGAGCGATCTTAAGAAGATCGAGAAATGCAGTAAGATAACCATAAGGATCAACAGCCTCGGCGGTGATACCAGTGTTTCAAATCTGATCCACAACCGACTTCGCGACCTTGCAAACGGCGGTACTGAGCTTATCTGCATCGTTGACGGCGTGGCAATGTCCGCAGGAACGCATATTATGTGCGCATGTGATAAGGTCATTGTCCATCCGTCCAGCCTTATTATGATACACAAATGTATGGCGCATATGTGGGGCTGGTATAATGCGGACGAGCTTCGCGCCGAAGCACAGTCGAATGATGCGTGGGATAAAACGCAGATCGCAATATATCAGCGCAAGACAGGACTTTCCGAGACTGTAATATCTCACATGATGGCTTCATCCACATATCTTTCGGGAAAGGAAGCCACCGAAAAAGGCTTTGCAGACGAGCTTTCCGAGGGAGAGGGCGTGACCATTGCCGCCAGCGCCGACAGGCACACCATTTTTGCGGGAGAAAGAGTTATCAGGCTCGGCATAGGCATGACAGCTCCCGAAAATATTCCGATAGCAACCGCACCTTCGGGCGCGGAAACTATAAAAACAAATGCCAAGGAGGAAAAAAACATGGCAAAAAATTTTAATGAGCTCAAGGCAGAAAATCCCGAGCTCGCGGCGCAGGTAGAAGCCGATATCAGAGCTTCTGTTGCAGCCGAAGGAACCACAGCCGCCGCAGAGGCGACAGCGGCAGAGCGCGCCCGTCAGTCGGAGATCGACGAGATCGCTCAGCTTTACGATCCCGAAACGGTTCGCGAAGCAAAGTACACAAATCCCTGCACAGCGCAGGAAATGGCGTTCAGAGCCGCGCAGAAAGCTGCAAAGACCGGCACTGCATTTATGGCAGGGATGATGAAGGATCATGAGGCATCCGGCGCAGGCAGTGTACAGTCTGCTCCCGCTCCCGCCGATAATCCGAGGAGCGATGCAGAAAAGAGCGGTGAAGAAAAGCTGGCTGAAGCTCGCGCAAATGTAAGCGCGCTTTTCAGCAAAAACAACTGATAGGAGGATAGCAAAATGTCAGAAATGAGCAACAAAATAGGCGAAATGACCTATGACGGTCTTATAAGCGATGTAAGACCTGCCGTTTGTGTCGGCGCAGGCACTATCGCGGGCGGTGAAACAGATACCGAATATAAGCGCGGAACTGTTCTTGCAAAAGCAGAGGACGGAAAGCTTCACATTCTCGATTCCGAGGGTGAGGCAGACTGCATTCTTTGCGACGATATCACCGTAAAGGCGGGTGAGGATGTCACCGTACCCGTTTATATCGCAGGCTGCTTTAACACAAATAAGATCACCGTAGCCGAGGGCTACACCATCACAGAAGCGGATAAGGACAATCTTCGCAAGAGAGGCATTGTCTTTAAAGCCGCAATGAATTATTAAGGAGGTCTCCAAAATGGAAGGACTTAATCTTTTTAACACTTATACCATGATCGCTCTTATGGAGCAGATCGCACCCGTTCCCACCTTCTTCCGCGACCGTTATTTTCCCACAGGCGCGGAGGATATTTTTAATTCTGACAAGGTTCTCGTTGAATACGAAAAGGACGGTCGAACTATAGCGCCCATTGTATCCGACAGAGTTGGCGATATTCCCGTTGACAGAGGCGGCTATTCTGTTTCCGAATATGCTCCCTGCAATATCGCTCCTTCGAGAATTCTCACCATTGACGATCTGAAAAAGAGAGGCTTTGGCGAGGCACTTTTTGCAGGCGTAAGTCAGGCGGAGAGAGCCGCAAGAATTCAGATGAAGGATCTCACTCAGCTCGGCGCCATGATCGCGCGCCGTGAAGAATGGATGGCGGCTCAGACGATGATAAACAACGCCTGCACCGTTCAGGAATATATTGACGCCGATACCCTCGGCGAGCCCAAGCATATCAACTTCTATCAGGAGGATTCTGCGGAGCATAAGTACACCCCTCACGCGCCTTGGAATAACGGAGGTGATTTCTTCGGCGATGTTAACAAAATGTGCAAGATACTTGCAGACAGAGGCTGCGCCGCCGCAGACCTTGTACTCGGAAGCGACGCCGCTGACGAGATACTTAACATCGAGAAGGTGCAGAAGCTTCTTGATAAGAACAGCGGTATTATTACGGGCGAGATCAGTCAGGAGCTGACGAAGTATCAGGGTGTTGCTTATATGGGCTTTATCAATTTCGGCGGTTACAAGCTCAATCTCTTTAGCTGTGATGAATCCTATGCCGATGAAAAGGGAGTGACACAGAAGTATTTCCCAGCTACATCCGCAATGGTAACAGCACCTGGATGCGGCGCAATGAGATATGCAAATGTTACGCAGATCGATTTCGGAAAGACCGATTACGAAACCTATACCGGCACTCGTATTCCGAGACTTGAGATCGAGAAGAACAACCGTAAGCTTGTCCTCACCTCAAGACCTCTCGCAACACCTAAGTATTATGCGCCCTATTGCTATGCGGAAAACGTCATAGCTTAAAAAACACACGAAAGGAGAGAAGAACATGAAGTATGTTAAGATCACACACGGCTACTACGGAGCGAAGGAAGGCAACATCATAAAAGCCAAAAGCAAAAATGATAATCCTTTTCCGCTTCCGGATGAGGAAGCCAACAGAATAGTCGGTCTCGGCATTGCTGAATATGTAGGCGAGGCTGTCCCGACGAAGGCGGCAGATATTGTTTCTCAGAACACGGAGGAAAACGGTATTCCCGAATATGACGACAGCACCGGCATGGCGGAGCTTAAGGAAATTGCCAAGAGAGAGGGCATAGCTGTTCCTTTTGGTATATCCAAAAAGGATCTGAAAGCACTTCTTGACGAGCATTTCGCCGATGAAGATGAGTTGGATGATATGCCCGATCTTACCGCAGAAGAGCCCGAGTTATGAGCTTTAAGGATATGATCGAGGCTGACAACAAAGCCATATTCTTAAACGATTCAGAATTTGCCGAGAGGCACACCGTCAAATATGACGGCAAGGTGTATGCCGATATTCCCGTTCTCTTTATCAAGGTGAAAGAGCTTGATAAAAAGGTGCGGAATATGGAAGGTACATACGGTATTACCGCCGTTCTTCATGCGGCTGAGTGCGATCTCGGCGGCAAGACGCCCGAAAAAGGGCAACGAATCGCCATCGATACGGGCACAGCCCTCGGTAAGCCGTTTTTTTCCGATTTCAAGATCGCAACATCGAAATGCGAGGGCGGCATGGTTACCCTCGAACTGGAGGCTTATGATGAGTGAATCGGATATATATAAATATCTATCTTCGGATGATATAAAAAGGCATACACCGTTTTTCGTAAATGTAGAGAGTTCTCTCGACCATGTAACAAAAATGCTTGCAGGGATTAAACACGGTGCTGATATAGCTATCGGCAGTGCTCTTAAGCGTGCCGCTTCTTCGGGTGAAACGGTCGCCGCCAAAGCTCTTACAAAAGAATATCATTTGACACAGCGCGACTTTAAAAGATACACATCAACAAGAAAAGGAAAACATGTCCGATCGACTGCTTCCGGTACGTCAGTAGAAATTGACTATCGTGGTATCCACATTCCGCTTATACATTTTGATACGCATATCGACAAAAATGGATGTATCGTTTCAAGAGTAAAAAGAACATCTGCCCGCGAAACCGTGAATGGCGCATTTCGGGCAAAATTTGGCAGTCATATAGGCATCTATGAAAGGGTCGGAGAAAAGCGTTATCCGCTTCGCCAACTTTATGGTCCCGCAACACCTCAGATGCTTAATGCGAACTATGATGTCCGAAAAGCCGTGATAGAACGTGTAAAAGAGACGTTTGATAAGAGACTTGATCATGAGATAACTCGAATAATGAACGATCAGGAACTTATACAAATCTTGAACGGTCGGAGGAAATAGAAATGACAAAAGTAATGCTTATTGATGCTCTGAAATCCTTTATCGAAAACTCGGTAAAGAGCTTTTCACTGCCCGAGAGGGTGCAGGAGGGCGACACCGAGGAGATCTTCAGAGCTCCTACCGTTTACAAGCTCCGTCTCGATAACAGCGGCGAAGCCAAGAAAAAAGCACCGTATATCATCCTTCAGCTTGAAAGCGGTGTTGACAGACAGCCGAGATCCGAAAACGGCGAATCAACAGCAGTTATCCGTCTGGTATTCTGCGTTTATCATGAGAATGAGCAGGAGGGCTCGGTGGCTCTGCTGAACGTAATGGAAAAGGTGCGCCTTGATCTCATGAAAACGGTGGTTATCGGCAAATGCTTTAAGCTTGATGCCGATAAAGGTCTTGAAAGCCTTATCTATAACGAGGACACCGCGCCATACTATGCAGGTGAGATGATCTGCACATTCTTCATGCCGGCAATAGAAAGAGAGGTTAACACATGGCTAAAACCATAAAGAAAACAGATACCGCCCGTGAGGACGGTATCTTTGTTTACATCGGACCTTCTATCAGAGGCGTTATCCAAAACGGCAGTATTTTCAGAGGAACAAAAGATGAAGTCCTCGAAAAGAACTCTGCCGCTCTTGCTTTCTGCCCCAAGATAGAACGGCTTATCGTATCGGACAGTGAAATAATGTCCGCAAAAAAGAAAATTAAAGAAGGCGGCAACAGCGTGAGCATTGCTTACCGTGCCGTCATAGAAAAAATTACATGAAAGGAATGATTATCTATGCTTAATCATGGAATCAATACCTACAAAAGCGGAACTAACTTTTCAGCCGTAAAGACTGCGGCTGTGGGTATTCCGCTTTTTATCGGCGCATGGCCCTGCCACATGGCTGGCGGCTATGTAGACGCTCCCGTCCTTGCCACGAGCTTTGACGAGGCAAAGGAAAAGGGCGGATACAGCGCAGAATGGAGAAATGCCGATTTTTCGCCTAAGTGGAATCTCTGCCAGGCGATGTATTCGCATTTCAAGCTCTTTGGAATGTCCCCTGCGATATTTGTGAATGTCTTTGATCCTTCGAAGCACACAAAGGATCTCGCCGAGACTTCCGTAAAGGTCGAAAATCACGTTGCAAAGCTCTCGGCAGACGTTATTGCCGACGGTCTTATTATCAAATCGGGTGATCAGACACTCACAGAAGGAACGGACTATGAGATCATCTACGACGATGGCTGTCTTATCGAGCTTCTGAAGAACGGCGCAGGCTATGACGCGGTAACGCTCACCGTATCCGGCAAGACTGCCGATATTTCGATGATAAAGGCTGCCGATATCGAGGAGGCTGTGGAGAAGGCTGATCTTTGCAAGACCGTTCTTGGCGTTGTTCCCGATCTTATCTGTGCTCCCGGATGGTCGAAGAATCCCAGCGTTGCGGCTGTAATGGCAGCGAAAGCTCCCGCCATTGGCGGTCTGTTCTTCGGCAAGGCTGTTTGCGATATCGACAGCTCAGCCGCAGGCGCGCCTACATACGATAAGGTGCTTAAATGGAAGAACGACAACGGCTATACCGATGAGAATATGATCGACGCTTGGGGCATTGCCAAGGTCGGTGATTATCTCTTTGATATGTCCGTTATCGTCTGCGGTAAGATCGCTTCCGTTGACACAGAAAACAGCGGCTGTCCTTATGAATCCCCCTCAAATAAGTCTCTTTCCATTTCGGGACTTGTGAACGAGGCAGGCGAGGATATCAATCTTACCCTTGCACAGGCTGATATCGTTACTGTCACAGCGGGCGTTGTTACCGCCTTCAATTTCGGCGGCTGGGTTCTGTGGGGCAACTATACAGGCTGTTACCCCTCAAGCTCGGATGTTGCGGAATATTTCATTTGCACAAACCGTATGCACGATTGGATCAACAATACCTTCGTGAATACCTTCTGGAGCGAGCTCGATAAGCCCATGACGAGAGTTCGCATCGATTCTATAGTCAATAGCTTTAATTCATGGCTTTCGGGTCTCGTTCATGAAGGTAAGCTCTATGGCGGTCAGATCGAGTATGTTGCGGATAACAATCCTGCCGTCTCGCTCGTTGGCGGCAAGATCCGTCTTGACACAACCTTTGCTTCGCCCGTACCCATGGAGCAGATCAACATGCATTCGGTATTCGATGTTGATGCTCTCGTAAACGCACTTAACGCATAAAGGAGGTAAAGCAAATGAAAGCAGGTGTTATTAATTTTGCCGTTTATGAAAACGGCAGTGAATATCTCGGTATTGCGAAGGTCACCCTTCCCGATACCGAAAACAAGACCTTTACGGTAAACGGTGCAGGTATCGCAGGCGATATCGATATGCCCGTTCCCGGTCACAGAAACGCTATGACCGCCACTATCGCATTTACAGACGCGACAGAAGCAGCTTATAAGCTCGCCGAAAACCGTAAGCACACTATAGACCTTCGCGCGGCGCATGAAGATTATGACAGCACTGCGGGAGCTATCGGTGTTAAGGCTCATAAGTATGTTCTTGATCTTATCCCGAAGAAGCTGGGCGGCGGTGACGTTGCTCCCGCAACTCCCCAGAGCATTTCGGGCGAATATAGCGTTCTCGCGCTGAAGGAGTATATCGACGGCGCACTTGTCCGCGATATCGACCCCATCAATTTTAAGGACGTCGATGCGTCCGGCAACGACAGCCTTGCCGCAGTCAGAAGTGCGCTTGGCAAGTAATTGAATAAACGGAGAGAGGCGACCGCCTCTCTCCCAATTTTTAAACACGAAAAGGAGTTATTAACCATGGAGAACAACGAAATTATTAAAACTAACGATAACATCGACAGCAAAGCAGAAGAATTTAATGAACTGACAAGCGATGTGGATAAGCTCGGTACACATTTCATCTATGAGTTGAGTATGCCGGTAGACTATAACGGAGAAACAATAGAAAAGCTGAGCATAGATTTTGATAAGCTCAAAGGAAAAGATGCCAAAGCTATAGCGATAGAGCTCAGAGCACTCGGTATTACCGTTATAGCACCAACAATGTCAGATGATTATCTCACAAGAGCAGTCGTCAAAGCAAGCGATGAAAAGATAGGTGTAGATTTCTTCGATCTTGTGTCGATATACGATTACCATAAGCTTATCGGCAGAGCAAGAGCTTTTTTTATGAGGTCGGAATCTGCTGCGAAGAAAACTGCAAAGACTTAACGAAATGCTGTCTTTTGCTTTCGAGAGAAACAAACACCCCTGTCCCTTATTGGTTATCTCTTTCGCTCAGAGAATTTAAAGAGTGGGTAGATATTTATCTCGAATTGGTAAAAGATATCAGAAGAAAGGAGTGAAATAATGGCAACGCCGTATGATTTTCAATTTAGGCTTAATGCGCAAACGGGCAGCGGCTTTAACACTACCTTCAGCAAAGCTCAAAAAGCACTTTCGGACACTCAAAAAGAAATACGAACACTTCACAAGCTTCAAGGTGAGATTTCTTATTATCAAAAACAGCAAGGAGCTATAGAAAAATGCCGTAAAGAGCAAGAAAGATATAGAACACAGATAGCCAATGTAAAAAGCGAACTTCAAACGCTTACAAAAGAAAACGGAGAGCATGGTGCGGGCACTTCGGAACTCGCAAACAAAATACTCGATTATGAAAAGAAACTGGCGAGCGCGAGTGCAGAAGAAGAGCGTCACAAAAAAAATCTCGAAAATATCAGCAACACGTTAAAAGAAGCCGGCATAAATACAAATGATCTGGGCAACGAAAACAAAAAGCTTGAAAAAAGTATAAGCGATCTTAGAATCGAACAGAAAAAAGCTGCTGATGAAATTGATGAATACGGCAATAAATCCATTTCGCAATTTCAAACCGCCGCAAACATTCTTGCATCTGCCGGAATCGTAACCCTGCTTAAGGAATCGGCGGAAGTAGCGCTATACTGCGTCGATGCATACCAAGATTATGGTTTTTCTCTTGCTAAAGTTGCAACACTTGCTGATACATCAGAGCTTTCAATTGCAAAAATGTCGAGTCAGATAACAAAGTTGTCTAATGATGCAGTCAAGAATCCGGACGCGATAGCAGAAGCAACATACGAGGCTATTTCAGCAGGGGTTGAAACAGCTTCTTCTGTCATGTTTGTTGAACAAGCAAACAAATTGGCTGTCGGAGGCTTTACAGAAACAGCGACAGCTGTGGATGTATTAACAACAGCACTAAATGCGTATGGCTTCGGCGCGGAAAATGCTTCACAGATATCCGATTATCTGATAACAACGCAGAATCTCGGTAAAACGACGGTTGATGCGTTGGCTTCATCTGTGGGTAAGGTTATACCTGTTGCGGCGGCATATGGCGTTAAAATGGATAACCTTTCCACAGCGTACGCAATTATGACGGCGAACGGTATAGCGACCGCCGAAACAACAACGTATCTGAAAGCTATGCTTAACGAGCTCGGAGACAGCGGAAGCAATGTGTCAAAAACCCTCATAAGAGAAACGGGCTCATCCTTTGCCACGCTCACCGAAAAAGGATATTCTCTCGGTGATGTTATGGCTATATTAAGTAGCTCAGTAAAAGGTAATGCCGGAGCTTTCAACGAACTTTGGAGCAGCTCGGAAGCAGGCATCGGCGCGCTGTCTATAATGAACAGCGGTTCAGAAAAATATAACGATGTTCTTGAACAAATGCAAAGCAGTGCCGGAGCTACAGCAAAAGCCTTTGAAACAATGACAAGTACATCCGCATATGCGGAACAGCGCGTTAGCGTAGCCGCACAAAATATGTCTATTGCTTACGGTGAAGTCTTATCTCCGGCTGTAGATGGTGCTAATAATTTGATTGCTGATACGCTGATAGGTGTTACAGAGTTTATCGAAGCAAATCCAAAGCTCGTAGAAACCGTAACGGCAACAGCGGGTACATTCGGTGTACTTGCGGGAAGTATTGTTGCCGTTTCCGCTGCGATAAATCTTGTAAAAGCTGCTACGGCAGGCATTTCCGGTGTGGGGGTAGCACTTGGTATTGCAGGTGCGGCGGCTGTAACGGTCGGTAGTATTGTCGGTACTTATCAGAAAATCGAAAATACTTATGCGGATTTGACCGCAACATCTCGAAAGCAGGCACTTGAGCTCGATAATCTCAAAGCTGAACACGAAGCACTTATCAAAGCCGAAGGCGCAAATACTTATGAAGCTTGGCGACTTGAAGAACAGATAAAAAGTCTTTCCGAGGAATATGAAATTTCTCGCCAAACAATGGAAGCTCACAAAGCAGAAATACAAGCTGCCGCCGAAGCACTTGGTGCAGCCGCTGATGAACACAAAAACTCCATCGAAGCTATCGACAATGAACACGAAAGCAGTATAGCTCTTATCGAAAAGCTTGAAGAGCTCGGGAATGCTTCTGCTTCCGTGGCGAAAAAACAAGCCCTGATAAAACCGATTATCGATGAGCTCAACACTCGATATGAAAACTTAGGACTTACATTCGATTATGTTTCGGGAAAGATCAACCTTACAAGAGAGCAGCTATTAGCATTCACGGCAGAAGAAGCCGCCTATCGAAAGAGAAGAGCGGACGAAGATCTTTTCATTCAAAACACGCAATATATCGAAGATAAGAAAAAAGAATATGAAGATGCCATAGCCGATCTCGAAGCTTACGAAGAGGAATATAAAGCTGCTCAGAAAGCACGCGAAGATTATGTGACAGCTGGAGAAAACGAAGAGTTCATGACAGATGATGAATACAGAAAATTCGTGAATGAATCACATAGACTTGTAGAAGTGGAGAAAAAAGCTAAAAAAGCCTGGGAGGATTATAAAACCCTTGTAACTGAAGACGACCCCAACATAGATGGTGACGGAATAATATTACATTACGAAAACGCCAAAAAGGCGATTGAAGATTATTGTAATACCTACCTCGAAACATCTGACAGCGTTATTGGCGAAACCGAAGCTATCATCGCCCAAATCGAAGAAATGGGCAATACCTACGTTGAAACGTATCAAAAAGCCTATGACGCCGCATATGAGAGCATCACAGGTCAATTTGCGCTTTGGGATAATGCCGCAGAGGTAGCGCCAAAGAGTATTGCGGATATTAACAATGCTCTGGCAACGCAAGGGGCTTATTGGAGTGATTACAGAAAGGATTTAACCGAGCTTGAAGAGAGAGGCAAGGATATTGAAGGTCTTGCCGAAGTCATTGCTTCCTTTGCTGACGGTAGTGCTGATTCCGTTAATACCGTTGCAGGTCTTGTACAAGGTACGGATGAAGAGCTCCGAGCTTTTGTTGAAACTTATAGATGGGCGACAGAAGAAGAAATGGCTGCCGCGGAAGGTCTCGTGGATGCTACTACTCTTGAACTTCTTGAAATTGAAAACCAGATAAACAGCACTATTGAAAATCTCGATCTAAAGGAAGAAGCCGCCCTTGCAGGAAAAAGCACCATCGAGGCTTATGTAGAAGCCTTGCGAGAGGGCTCGGAGGAAGCAGCTGTATATCTTAATTCTCTTGCGGCACTTTTGAAAGCCCAAGATTCTTATGTTTACCGTCCCGGTTCTCTGGAAAACAGAAGCGTCGATATCGTTGCTGAGTACGCCATTGGCACGCAGAGTGCCCGTTCGGGCTGGGCTCTCGTAGGAGAGGAAGGTCCCGAACTTGTTGATTTTGGCGGCGGTGAGGCAGTATATAACGCTTTCGAGACCGAGAGAATGCTTCGCGGTATTAATGATACCTATTCGTTGCTCGCGAGTGCTCCTGCCGTGCCCTTGCAGGCGAGCGGCGGCAATCGCTATGAAATATCGATATCCCCAACATTCTATATAACGAGCGAGGATAACACTCCCGAAAGGCTCGAAGAATATAGCGAAATTGTTGCCGATATGGTTCTCGACCGTCTGAATGAGATCGGAATAGACGCAAAGAGAGGGGCATTCAAATGACATACACAACAGTACAGGGCGATATGTGGGATAGTATCGCCTATAAGACCATGGGCGACACAGCGCACACGGACAAGCTGATACTTGCAAATCAGAAGCATATCGGTACACATATATTTCCCTCGGGGGTAGTACTCACTATCCCCTCTATTACCGAAAAATTGTCCGATAGCCTGCCGCCTTGGAAGAGGGTGAGCGGATGAGCCGTAAGGATCTTGCAAGACGAGCCAATATGTCGGTCTTTATCGCAAATGTCGATGTCACATCATCTGTCAAAAATCATCTGATATCCCTCGCTTACACCGACAACGAGGACGAAGCCGACGATATGCAATTGAAACTTGCAGATCGTGACTGCCTTTGGCTCGAAAAATGGTTTAATACCGTAGTAGATGGCGCCGCGAGCGTTCCAAGAGTTAATGACGGAGCGGATGATAAAGAAGAAACGACCGCGACATACAAGGTCACCGCCGCCGATGGGGTCTGTGCCTATCTCCGTCCTGGCAGCTCATATACGAGGATCAAGGATGCGGTTATCCCCTATGGCACGGCTGTCAATGTCAAAAGCATCGCAAAGGGATGGGCGAACATCGAATACGGTAACGGCATCAGCTGTTATATTCAATCGTCTTGCATCACTAAGGTCACAAATTCATCCTCTGACAGTGGAGAACCCGTTTCAAAGGGTCTTGACATAAGCGCATCCATCGTTCTTCAGAACGAGAAAAGCGACGGGAAGGACAAAGCCATAGACTGCGGACACTTTGAGCTTGACAGCATCGATTTTGACGGACCGCCTGCCACGGTGAATATCAAATGCACCTCGCTGTCCTTCCGAAAATCTATCAGACAGACAAAGAAAAGCCGATCATGGGAGAGCTATTATCTATCGGGCATTCTCGCCGAGATGGCAGGAAACAGCGGCATGGCATATATGTTTCTTGCCGACAATGATCCTTTCTATGACCGCACCGAGCAGATAGACATAAGTGATATCGCTTTTCTGGAACAGCTCGCCCACAACGCTGGTGCATCGGTGAAGGTCAGCGCAAACATCGTTATTATCTATAATGCCGATGGGAGCGGTGACAGCATACGCACCATCACCCGCGGCGACGGCTCATATCTCAAATGGAAGCTGGGAAGCGGCGAGGCTGATACCAAATATCATAAATGCCATGTTTCATATACCGATCCCGAAACAGGAAAGGTTATCGAAGGCACTGCTGAGAGCGGTGAAAAAGCGAAGGACGGCGAGAACGAGCAGATCCTTGAGATCAAAGCAAAGACCGCAAGCTCCGCCGAGGCAAAAGCCCTTGCGGAAAAGAAATTACAGCTCGCAAACCGTTTTGAGAATACAGCATCATTCACTCTGCCGGGAGATCCTTATCTCCTTGCCGGATGCGTTGTAACTCTCAAAAAATGGGGTGCATTCGACGGTGATTATGTGATATATCAATCCAAACACTCGGTGTCAAGAAGCGGATATACCACACAAATAAGCCTTAGAAAGAAATAGGAGGTACTATGCAGGAAAATCTAATAAAAAATATGGTCAGAGTAGGCATTGTAACAGCGGTCGATAAGCCTAAGAGACGCGCAAGAGTTCACTTTCCCGATATAAATATCGTTTCGGATTTTCTCTATGTGCTGAGATCTCCGTCATTCATTCCCGATAAAGATGTACCGCAGCAGACAGAGACCGCCGAAGCGCATACTCACGATCTTACCATAAAACCGTGGCTTCCCTCGGTAAATGATAAAGTCCTATGCCTGTTCATCCCCTGTGAGGGCGGAGACGGCTTTATATTGGGGGCGATCTAATGGAGATAGGAAGCCTTGGAGACGTGATCTTCACAGTCTCGGACGAAGAGATCAAGACTGTAAGAGATGCGCAATGGAGCGGCAAAGGGGGCTGGCAACAGCATAAACGGCACATGAAAATGCCCCTTCCCGAATTTGTCGGCCCTGAGCTTGACAGCTTTAAATTCAATATCCGTATATCGGCATATCTGGGTACAAAAGATGTAATGGGCGAGATCGCAACGCTCCTCACCTATGAGAGAGAGGGGAAGATCCTTCCGCTGATACTCGGAGAGAAGATATACGGACGTTACCGCTGGACGCTTACATCTCATACAGTCAAAATGAATTATTTTGACAAAGAAGGGAATCTCACCGATGCCGATCTTTCCATAACCCTCACGGAATATCCAAGAACATAGGAGGTAAGCCGTGCAAACGATCACTATAACGGCAGGACTGCCGCAAACATTTGATTTTATCGAAAATGATACGCTGCGATCTGTGGCGCAGAATATAGCTCTGATCGCTTCGACTAAAAAGGGGACAGTCCCCTTTTACAGAGAATTCGGCATTCCCATGGCGTTTGTTGATAAACCCATGGCTGTGGCACGAACGATGATGATCTCGGAGCTTACCGAGGCTGTTGATCTCTTTGAGCCCCGTGCCGAAATAAAAAACATCACCTTTGACACAGACGGTGAAAAAAGCTATCCCAAACTGGAGGTGGGTCTGAAA